>JAGAKK010000014.1 GCA_017625675.1 Clostridia bacterium
CATTGACTCTTATATTGTATTGTCCCACATTTTTTATAAACTATGGGCACTTTTTTCTTTTCCTTACAAAAATTCCATTACCGTGGTATGTATCGTATCACAAAGTGAGTGTTGCGCCGCAACTTTTGCATTTAATTCTATACCACAATCCATCTTGATGCCAATTCTTGATAGTGTCGGCAGGGTTATTCCCTCCAACATATTCGTAATCGTCACTTGCAGATAATTTCTTTAGTTCTTCTAGTATGTCAAAAAATTCTTTAGTAGTTTTAAGCAACTTTACCATTTTAACGGTTCTACACTTGTCGCAAGTTTTTTGAATAGTATCATAATTCTCCCCTTTCAAGAAGAACCACGCTCTCCACGTGCTCCGTATGGGGAAACATATCCACCGCACACATTCTTTCCACCTTGTAGCCTTGCTTCACCAGATATTTAAGATCACGCGCCTGAGTTTCAGGGTTGCAGGATATGTAAACGATTTTTTTAGGAAAAAAAGAAACCATTGACCGCATAAAATCTACCGTTGAGCCTTCGCGGGGCGGGTCCATAAATACCACGTCGGCAGACTGCCCCTTTCTTGCAAGGTCCTTCATTACCGCCCCTGCATCGCCGCAAATAAACGAGGCGTTTGTTATGTTATTTCGTTTCGCATTATCGTTGGCGTTGCGGACGGAGTCCCTGTTGATTTCAATGCCAAGCACAGACTTGCATTTATTGCTTACGGATAGCCCAATCGTGCCAATGCCGCAATATGCGTCAATGACGGTTTCATTGCCGGTAAGTTCTGCAAATTCCGCCGCCAGGGCGTAAAGCTTCTCGGTCTGCAAGGAGTTCACCTGATAAAATGCCTTTGAGGATATTGCAAAATCCATGTCACAAAGCTTGTCGATAATGAAGCCCTTGCCGTAAAGCACCACTTCATTATTGCCAAGAACAGCGCTGGTGTGAGTTGGGTTTATGTTCTGAACCACTGTCACTACGTCGGGACAAGCCTCCCTGATGAACTTTACAAAGTTCTTTGCATTGGGCAGAAACTTTGTGGGGGTAACGATTGTAACGGAGACCTCCCCTGACTTTGCGCCGCGGCGAATTACCGTGTGCCTGAGGAGGCCTGTGCCGGTGTCCTCGTCGTAAGCCTTGTATTTGCACCTTGATGCGGCAAAGCGCACCGCCTTGATAACTTCGTTGATTCTCTTGTCCTGCAAAAGGCAATCCTCCGCCTTGATGACTCGGTGAGACCTTGCCTCGTAAATGCCGTTAATGAGAGTGCCGCGAGGCCCTGTGGCAAAGGTTGAAATAGCTTTGTTACGGTAATGGAACGCATCTTCCATTCCGAAAATACCTTCAACGTTCCCGAATTCTCCAAGGTAAAAGTCCGCCTGAGCTTTTTTCTTTTCAAGTTGGGCGCTGTAGGGCAAGTCAAGCAAGGAGCAGCCTCCGCAACGCTGTTTTTTTGATGGACAGGTAATATTTTTTACGGACATATCGTCAGGTCCTTTCGTTTGATTAAAAATATTTAATAAAATGCCAGACACTGTCTGGCGTTTTGCACAAACATAAAAGTATGACTTTTCCCTTTTCGAATAGTAGTTATTTTCTATTTTTGTACCAGACAAAATGATCAAATTTTCTTTTTCGATGGTCAACAGTTATGCAAAGTTCATCTAGTTTACAAGTTATGTAGTCATTGTAGGATTTATAGTCGAAATTATCTTGCCATTTTTGAAGTTGGGATTTTGTTATATCATCAAAATACAACGGCAGATATTCTTTAAGTACTGTATCTAAAATAGAGTAATCATCTCTCCCATACAGATTTCTATTATGATAACAACAATACTTTGAAGCAAAAGAAAAAAGATTTATTTTCCCATTACTTCTCGCTATTTCATTTACCACAGTTGGATCTCCTGCTTCAATTCTTGCATCCACATTAGGAATTGCAACAATTATATTAGCTAACTCAACCATACTAATCTTGCTTTTATGTTGAGATAAATGAGTAGAATTTGTAATATCAATAAGACCAACTTTCATAGCCACTATATCAGGGTCTGTATTTGTTGGAAATTTCTGTAAGCATCTTGTAATTAATTCATTTTCCGGACCATAGTTTTCAGTTTTTCGAACTAACAACTCCGCTTCTTCCACAGCCTCGTTAGTAATATCATCTATAGAAATATCTCTGTATTTCTTCTTTTTCACAATAGTTTTTTCTAAAAGGCTATCATTTGAATTTGACAAGAAATAATAAGATGGAAAGCGTCCTCTTCTAAAAACAAATCCACGGTCTACAAGATTTTTTAAAGATGCGTATATATAAGGAGCATGCCCTTTATCTCCATATATTGATTCTGCTAAATCGCTTTGCGTCATTTGTCCATTTTCTTCTAACAAACTAATTATGCGGTCTTTTTTAGTCATATTCAACATTCCTTTAGATTGTTTCAAGATTTATTTTCTCGACTTGATTTTATTCATCTCTCTAGTTCTAATCGTGACATTTTTACCACCGTTTCGCAATGCCCGCTTCCCGGGAACATATCCACGGCGCACACCTTCTCCGTTTTGTAGCCTTCTGCCGCAAACACCTTCAGATCCCTTGCAAGGGTGGCAGGGTTGCAGGAAACGTACACCACTCTTGAAGGCTTGCAAAAAGCCACTGACTTTATAAGATTTTCCGTGAGGCCTTTGCGGGGAGGGTCTACCACCATAACGTCAGGCTTTGACTTTTCAACCTCTTCTGCAATTTTTCCCAAAACCTTTTCAGCATCCCCTGCAAGGAAATTTGAAATATGAGAAACGCCGTTTAACTCCGCATTGACGGCCGCATCCTTTACGGCCCTTTCAGTGTACTCAATGCCGAGAAGAGAGCGAAGCTTTATGCCCTGCTCCGTTGCCCTTTTGGCAAAGTAAATGCCGATGGTGCCAATGCCGCAGAAAAAGTCCACGAGGGCCTCCCCGTCCTTAAGGGATGCATACTCAAAAGCCTTTTCGTAAAGTCTTTCCGTCTGCAAAGGGTTTACCTGATAAAAAGACTGGGGCGAAATATTGAATTCGGCAGGGCCGATATTGTCCTTTAAAACTGCATCGCCGTAAACAAGCCTGAAATCATCGGTCATAACGTTGTTGTTCCGGTTTTTATGAACGTTAATATAAAAGCCGCAAAGCTTGGAGTCGCAGGCCTTTACAAGGCTTTCCGTAAATTCTTTTTCACGCGGAAGTTTTTCACCGTTAATAACTGCCACCGCCACGCCGTTGCGATTTTTAAGAGAAGTCCTCACCATAAGGCGTTTAAGAAGTCCACGGTCTGTGTCCTCATTGTAGGCGGTGTAATTGAAAGCCTCTGCGGTCTTGCAAAAAGCCTCACGAATTTCCTTTGCCACAGAGTCCTCGATAATGCAATTATCACAGGAAACCACGTCGTGACTGTTTCGTCTGTAGAAACCGCAAAGGAGATTGCCTTTTTTGCTCTCAGAATTGCCTTTAAATTCATTTTCAGCAAATTGGTATATACTTTTATTTCTGTAATGTTCCGTCAAAGGAGATGGCATTACAGGCTCTTTCTCATAATCGTTGATGCCACCGATGCGCTTTATGCAATCGTGAACGTGAGCGTCCTTGAACTCAAGCTGGGCGTTGTAATCTGCATGACAAAAAACACAGCCGCCGCATTTGTAGAATACGTCGCAGGAGGGCTCAATTCTGCCTGACCTTTCGCTGTGCTTTATTATCTCCTGTAATTTTCCGATATAGTAGCCTGACGTAACTTTGATAATACGGCAAGACACAGTTTCGTCAGGCAGCGCGCCGAAGCAAAAAACCACCTTGCCGTCTTCGGCGCGGCCGATACCGTCACCGTTTTCGGTGACGGTATCTATATCAATAATTATTGTATCATTTTTCTTTATTGAGCCGGAAAGCTCCTTAACGTTTTTCTTCAATGCAAATTGCCCCTTGATAAACTATTTACAAAATTATTTAATGTCACGTCTGCAGAAAGAATCAAAGCCTATGTAGAACAGCACGAGAAGTAATACTGCCGTATATATCAAAGCAAACAGAAAACTTGTATCGGGAAGCTTAGGCAACTCAATTAACGCCCCTGCCCCGGATTGTACAAACGGGTAATTCTGCATAAATATCTTTTCCGAAAGAGAGATACTTGCTTCAGGCATTACCGCCTTTACCACGTCAACAGTCACTCCGTCGAAAGATGCAATAATCAATGGTAAAACGTTGGATACTGCAAGATATTCAAACATTGTGACACAAATTGACAGTGCAGAATTTCTTAGCAACGCAGAAAGCATAATTGCAAAAGATGCGTACACAAACAATTTCAGCATATCCAGAACGATATCCCAGAAAATGTACAAATAGTATCCGATACTCGTAACTTTCCCTGTAATTGCAGTAAAAATCACAGGTGCGGCGCCAAATCCGAAAATATTGTTAAACAATATAAACGACAAGAAAATAATTACTCCGTAGCTTGCTATAACAGTCATTACCGCAAAAAGCTTAGCAAGAAATATCTTGCTTCGTTTAACAGGTGTTATTATCAGCATTTTAATTGAGCCGCTCTGAATTTCATCAGAAATAGTAGTAGCAGCATACAAAAGCACCGCAAGTGATGCAATCCCCATTCCGACACTTATCATCATCTGAGAGAATAATTCACGATCGTCATCTTTCTCTGCGCCAAAGCCCACCGGAGCTTTTTTTATTGCAAGCTCAAGCTCTGCAGACATTGCCCTGTACTCTTCAATCTCCGCAGGAGTTAGAATGGTTCCACGCGAGTCCACTCCTTCTATTGCCATAGTAGAAATTTTCACATATTCATCAATAGCGTTTTCACGTTCTCTTATTGACTGAGAATTATCGGTGCCGTCAGGGTTAATCGCAAGCTTCAACTCATTAGCCTTTATTGCAAGTGCCTTTGCCTCATCAGAAAGACTTTTATTTTCTGATACCAGTTTGTTCTGATATTCTATATATTGCTTATAATCCTTCTGTTCAAGCACCTCTTCATAAAAAGACACATCCTCCGTCTTGTCAGGTATCTCTGCCGGCACCATGTTTTTAAAGTCATTGCTCTTTGCCGCCTCAGCCCACAAAGGATAGTCCTCACAGAGCTTCTCGTAACGGGTTTCAAACGCTTTTGCCGCCTCATTCCGCGATATTTTATCAACACACTCCATCAGATACGAAATATTGTTTACCTCGTACTTTTCGTACCTCTCATATTGTGCAATCTGTTGTGTGTAGTAATAGTAATTTGAAAATTCGTAGGACATCTGATACAAAGAGTCAATTACCTTGCTGTCGCTGTAAACAAAGATTTTATCCTCGTACTCATTGTCGTCGAGAAGCTTTTCAATAGTCTTGGTGATTTCCGACGCATAATTTTCAATATTGCTGTCACAAAAAGATATATCCTTTCGTAAAAATTCCAAGTTGTCCTTGAAGTATGATGAAGATATTACCTGGTCCTCAATATAGTAGTATGTCCCTGAAACAGACATATTCCCCGCAACACCTGTCAGAAACATCGCCGCAACGATAATTGCCACAACGATAATATAGAAAGGCTTGTGAACGACTTTAGCCAACTCATTGATATAGAGAGCATTAAGCTTACGCAATGTAACTCACCCCTCCCGTAATTTCAATAAAAGCATCCTCAAGGGTGTTTTCTTCTTTCGTTATCTCGTAAATGCCTACCCCTGCCTTTGAAAGCTCCGCCACAGCAGAAGGAACGCCCTCTTTTTCAGTACGGAGCAAAACCGTTTCCTCTCCGTCGGCTTCTGCACTTTCTCCCAGTATTTCCAGCGCAAGGGAGACGTTGTCCACGGTAAATTTATAAAGAGGCCGCATACCGTCTTCCCTGCCAAGCTCATCTATGTTTTTTTCACAAAGAATTTTTCCGTTTGATATTATCGCCACCCTGTCGCACATAAGCTGCATCTCAGCAAGCTGATGACTGGACACAAGCACCGCCGCATTTTCTTCGTGGGCAAATTTTTTAAGAATGTCTCTAAGTTCCTTTATTCCTGCAGGGTCAAGTCCGTTGGTTGGCTCGTCAAGAATTAAGAGCTTCGGTTTATGAATAAGAGCCTGCGCAAGTCCCAATCTCTGCTTCATTCCCAAAGAATATTTTTTGACCTTGTCGTTAATTCTGTTTTCAAGACTTACCATCTGTATTATCTCTTTGATACGGGTTTCTGAAATTCCGCCGTGCGCTCTTGCGTACATATCAAGATTCATGCGACCTGAAAATTGCTTGTACATATCAGGATTTTCGACAATGCCGCCAACCAGAGCCATAGCCTCCTCGTAATTTTTCTTTACGTTGTATCCGCAGATCTCAATTTCACCGCCGTCATTTGATAAAAAACCCATTATCATCTTTATTGCCGTGGTTTTTCCTGCGCCGTTAGGCCCCAAGAAGCCCAGCACCTCTCCTGCGTACACGTTAAGATCTATATTGTCAACTACTTTTCTCTTGCCGAAATATTTGCTGAGGCCTCTGACCTTAAGAACATTTTCCATCAAATGCACCTCCCGTTAATATGAATATTCCGGAATATCTGCACCCTCAGAGTTTCCGGCATTAACGATAATATATCCGTTGTCGGTTTTTTCTAAAACAACAACAATACGTCCATAGTTCAATGCATACGCGCCGTATTCAGGCTCATATCTTTTCTGTTCAATAAAATAACAAAACGAAATCCCGCCGTCTTTGTAGAACTCCACACTGTCTTCCTCAGCCGAAAGCTCCGTAGTGTAATTCCAATTTTCAAGGTAGCCCTGTGAGTACAGATACTTAACAAGGTCAGCGCTGACCTTTCCGTCAACAAAGTATTTTGAAAGCTTCTCTTGAGAAAAAGCAAAAAAATCTTCATAGCCTTCAATATATACTTCACCCTTGTCGGCAGGTTCTGCCGTAATTTCAATTTTCCGGGAGTCTTTGTATTCGATATAAAGTTTTGCCGCATCCTCCAAAAACTCAGTAACGGTATTTTCGGCATTGTCCAGTTTTCTATTTCGTGACGAAGCCACAGTGGATACTCCGACAATCACACACAAAAGCAACACCGCAAAAATTATTGCGCCCCGATTCAATTTTTTGAAAGAACTCATATTGACGCCTCCCTCTTCCTTATGCTCAGGAAACCTACCGCCGCCACAAGTATGAAACGTATTGCATTAACGGCAAGAAGACCGAAGGTAATGCCCCAGAGGCCGTAAAGCCACACGCTGGGAATTACTATAAGAGCAAAAAGAACTGCATAAGTCATATTTATTATCAACTGATACTTTTCATCGGTAAATCTCAACACCACTACCATGAGCGAGCCGGAAATGAAGTATAATATCTGGCCTGCATTGGCAAGGAAAAAGTACTCCTTTGCAGCGTTATAAACCTCGCCGGGATACATAATTCCCACGAAAATATGAGATGCCACAAAGCAGCCCACCACGAACACCGCCCCTACTCCAAGGGCTGCGGCAATTACGATGGTAAAGAATTTTTTTGTAAACTTGCCCTTGTATTTTGAAAGGTAGCCGATAATGACACCGTTTAAGGGTGTAGTAAGAAGGGCAATTATTTTTCCAACCAGTGTAGCGGCGTAAAAAACGGTAACCGATTCGCCGCCAAGCTTTATGTTGAGAAGAATCTTGTCAGACTGGAGAACAAGCGCGTTTATCATATTGGTCAGGGACAAAAGCACCATTGACCTGATATTTTCCTTAAAATGCTCAGAGGGCTTGAAAAGTCCCTTTCCGGAAAATATACTTCCCTTTATTATTACGTAAACAAAGCAAGCCACCTCGCCAGCCACAACGGCAAGTATCCAGGATTTTGTAAAAGGGTATATCGCAGTACCAAGGGTATATCCTATTGATATCAGAAGATAGAATATAAAGAAGCCCTTGAAATTTACGTTAAGTCTGTACTCCACGTCGCCGTAATAACGAAGGATGCTCACAACGGTGAGAATAGCAAACCCTGTCATATACACAAGGTTCTGAGGCCCTACAATAAAGTATACCGAAAGCACAGAAATAATTACTGAAATAACGGATGTAATCGCAAGATAAATATTGTAGTCGCCGTTATTGTCGTGACCCTTGGTCTTTGACACCATTCTGGAGTAGTTTGCGCCTGAACCAAAAGTGGTAGCAAGTATTGAAACCACCGCAAGGAGAGTCAGCACGTTTCCAAAGGGGCCCTCACCCATTTTTTTCGTAAGATAAGGGTACATAAAGAGCTGCAGCACGCCGTTCATGCAAACAAGGCCTGCAATGCTGTATATAAGGTCACTTGCCACCGCAAGAGTCTTTTTCTTTGTATTATTTCCCTCAGAATTCAATTCTTTTTACTCCTTTCCGCACTCTGTTTTAGTAAAAATGCGTCCTTTATCAGTCGTATTTTCTTTTCCACTCGTTGAACTCCTCAAAGGTTCCCTTGAAATCTACGCAACCGTCCTCACGGAGCTCGATAATTCTGTTGGCAACGGTCTCCACAAACTGCAGGTCGTGGCAAGCAAATATTACGTTACCCTTAAAGGCGCAAAGGCCTTCGTTCACCGCTGTAATGCTCTCAAGGTCAAGGTGGTTGGTGGGCTGGTCAAGAAGAAGCATATTGGCGCTGTACATCATCATTCTTGAAAGCATACAACGCACCTTCTCGCCTCCCGACAACACCTTCACAGGCTTATACACCTCGTCACCGCTGAAAAGCATTCTGCCAAGGAAGCCTCTTATGTAAGTCTCTGTCTGGTCTTTTGAGTATTGGCGGAGCCAGTCCACCAGATTCATATTATTGCCGTCAAAAAACTCCGTGTTGTCAGAGGGGAAATAGCTTGTGGAAATAGTAACACCCCATCTTACATTGCCCTCTTTCGCTTCCTTTTCTCCTGCAAGGATCTTGAAAAGCTCAGTTTTCGCAAGGTCATTTTCGCCGATAATGGCAACCTTGTCCCCTGCGCCCAATGTAAAGTTCACGTTTTTGAAAAGTGTAACGCCGTCAACCTCTCCCGCAAGGTCTGAAACCTGCAAAATATCCTTACCGGGCTCTCTTTCCATCTCAAAGCCTACGAAGGGATAGCGCCTGCTGGACGCCGGCATCTCCTCCACGGTAATGTTTTCAAGAAGTCGTCTTCTGGAGGTCGCCTGCTTGCTCTTTGATTTATTGGCAGAGAACCTCTGAATAAAGCTCTGGAGCTCGCGGATCTTTTCTTCTCTCTTCTTGTTCTGATTCTTTATGAGCTGCTGCATAAGGCGGCTGCTCTCGTACCAGAAATCGTAGTTTCCTGTGTACATTTTAATGCTGTTGTAGTCAATATCCACAATGTGTGTGCAGACAGTATTAAGAAAATGTCTGTCGTGGCTGACAACGATAACCGCGCCGGGAAAGTCCATCAGGAACTCCTCCAGCCACTCAATACACTCAATGTCAAGGTCGTTGGTAGGCTCGTCAAGAAGCACCACGTCAGGCTTTCTGAAAAGGGCCTGCGCAAGAAGAACCTTTACCTTGTCACGGCCGTCAAGGTTTTCCATAAGGGTGTAATGCTTCTCAACTCCAATTCCAAGGCCGTTTAAAAGGGCCGCCGCATCACTCTCTGCCTCCCAGCCGTCAAGCTCTGCAAACTTTGCCTCAAGCTCTCCAGCCCTTACTCCGTCTTCTTCCGAAAAATCAGGCTTTGCATAAATGGCATCCTTCTCCGTCATTATCTCGTAAAGGGGCTTATTGCCCATAATAACGGTGGTAATTGCATCATATTCATCATATTTGTGGTGGTCCTGTTCAAGAACACTCATACGGCAATTCTTCTCAATGGAAACAGAACCCTTGGTAGGCTCCAACGTACCTGCCAATATTTTAAGGAACGTGGATTTTCCTGCGCCGTTTGCGCCAATAATTCCATAACAATTTCCGGGTACAAACTTAAGATTTATATCCTTAAAAAGCACTTGCCCCGTAAAGCTGAGGGTAAGATCATTAACTGTAAGCATTTTTTGTAAATTCCTTTCTTTAATGCGTAGCATAAAGGACAAGCCCTTTCCGGCCTTTCAAGCCTTTCCACACTGCTGCAAGACTGTTGCAAGCACGTGAAAGGATGCCGCTTCTGCTACATAATTATCCAATTATGATTATAGCATATTTTTGTCCCTGACACAAGGGGGTCCGGCAAGGGAGACCAAATCTCAGAAAGCTCCCCTTGCCGCCCGGAAAAAGCGCCACCAAAGTGCCACCGCTTTTTCCCAAAACCCTTTCTACGAAAGGGTTTGCCCCCTATGAGTCAGGGGGCAGGTCACTGACTCAACAGAAACGAAGGAAACCGGAACTTGGAGGCGTGTACCTCTTGAAATACATGAAATACTACAGACCTTATTTGCGCCACCAAAGTGCCACCCTGTTTTGGGCAGAGGCTTACACACCAAGGGATTTCAGCAAATGAGTCAGGGGGCAGCCCCCTGACTCATAGGACCTTGAAAAAAACCTGACTCATAGGACCTTGAAAAAAATATGTTTACCTTGTTCCGAAAATGTGATATTATTGTAGACAGTAAATATTAACGTTGGAGGCGAAACATGAAGACCGACATTGAAATTGCTCAGGAAGCGAAGCTTAAGCACATTACTGAAATTGCAGAAGCTGCAGGTGTTCCTGATGAATATTTAGAACTTTACGGAAGACATAAAGCGAAGATCAGCCTTGACCTTCTGAAAGACGATACGAAGAAAAACGGAAAGCTGGTTCTGGTTACGGCTATTACCCCTACCCCTGCGGGAGAAGGAAAAACCACCACCACCATCGGCCTTGCTGACGGTCTGAAAAAGATTGGAAAGAAAGTAACAGTTGCGCTGAGAGAACCTTCCCTTGGTCCTGTTTTCGGCGTTAAGGGCGGTGCGGCAGGCGGCGGATACGCTCAGGTCGTTCCTATGGAGGACATTAACCTTCACTTTACCGGAGACTTTCACGCAATAGGCGCTGCAAATAACCTTTTGGCGGCGATGCTTGACAATCACATTTATCAGGGCAATGCTCTTAATATTGACCCTCGCAGAATTACATGGAAGCGCTGTGTTGACATGAACGACAGACAGCTCCGCTTTGTGACAGACGGTCTCGGCGGCCGTGTCAACGGTGTGCCTCGTGAGGACGGTTACGACATTACCGTTGCATCTGAGATTATGGCAGTTCTTTGTCTTGCCTCCTCTATTACCGACCTTAAGGAAAGACTCGGAAACATTATCGTTGGATATACCTACGACGAGAAGCCTGTTACCGCAAGGGATCTCAAGGCAAACGGCGCAATGACAGCCCTTCTTAAAGACGCCTTGAAGCCTAACCTTGTGCAGACCCTTGAAGGCACTCCGGCATTCGTTCACGGCGGACCTTTTGCCAATATTGCCCACGGCTGTAATTCAGTTATCGCCACGAAAATGGCCCTTAAAATGGGTGATTATACAATTACCGAGGCAGGCTTCGGCGCTGACCTTGGCGCACAGAAATTCCTTGATATAAAGTGCCGTATGGCAGGACTCAAACCCTCCGCTGTTGTGATGGTTGCTACTGTGAGAGCCCTTAAGATGCACGGCGGCGTTCCTAAAACCGAGCTTGGCGCAGAAAACCTTGAAGCATTGGAAGCAGGACTTCCCAACCTTCTCCGCCACGTGTCAAACATCAAGGACGTTTACAAGCTTCCCGTTGTGGTTGCGATTAACCGCTTCCCTCTTGACACAGATGCAGAGGTTGCTCTGGTTGCTGAAAAGTGCAAGGCCCTTGGCGTTAACGTATGTCTTTCAGACGTATGGGCAAAGGGCGGCGAAGGCGGCACGGCTCTTGCGGAAGAAGTTGTAAAGCTTTGTGAGCAGGAAAATGATTTTTCATTCAGTTACGACCTTAATGACACCATCGAAAAGAAAATTGAGGATATCGTAAAGAACGTTTACAGAGGCGCAGGCGTTAATTTTACCCCTGCCGCTATGAAGCAGATTGCCCAGCTCAATAGTTGCGGTTTCGGAAAGCTTCCGATATGCATGGCCAAGACTCAATACAGTTTTTCCGATGATGCCACGAAGATCGGCGCTCCGGAAAATTTCGTAGTCACCGTAAGAAATCTCAAGGTTTCAGCAGGCGCAGGCTTTATCGTTGCCCTTACAGGTGACATAATGACAATGCCGGGACTCCCCAAGGTTCCTGCCGCAGAGAAGATTGACGTTGACGAAAACGGCGTAATTACAGGACTTTTCTGATAATAATATTAACAAAAATCAATTCATATAACAACGAAAAACGCGGTAACGAAAATCGTTACTGAAATGATAAAATGATGGTAGACACTAAAAAAGTGTTTACCATCATTTTTTATGTTAGAATAAAGAAAAGGAGATGAAAGAA
>JAGAKK010000015.1 GCA_017625675.1 Clostridia bacterium
AGGATAAAATAATTACGAAAAGTTATATTGATTTCTGCAGTGATATAAACGCGCTGGGGACGGCAATGTTAAAGCTTGGACTTAAGGGCGCTTCCGTTGCCGTTATCGGTGAGAACAGATATGAGTGGGGCGTTGCGTATTTAAGCATCATTAACGGCGTTGGACGGGGTGTGCCCCTCGACAAGCACCTTCCTGTTAACGAGATTGAAAATCTTATTGACAGAAGCGGCGCGAAGGCTATCTTTTTCAGCAAAAGTTATGTAAAAGAGATGAAAGCTCTTGCTGAGAAAAACAAGACGCTGAAATATTTTCTATGCTTTGACGAGCTCTCGAAAGAGGAGCTTTGCGAAGGATTTTTCAGTATGGAAAAACTGGTAAACGAAGGCAAAAAATTGATTGACGAAGGGGATAATTCCTTTTTGGATATCGTTATTGACGTTAACGAGCCCTGCATATTGCTGTTTACATCCGGAACCACCAGCACCTCTAAAGGAGTAATGCTTTGTCATAAGAACATTGCTGCAAACGTTACTTCTGCAACGGGCTTCATTGACCTTAAGGATG
This sequence comes from Clostridia bacterium, assembly GCA_017625675.1. Classification (GTDB taxonomy): domain Bacteria; phylum Bacillota; class Clostridia; order UBA1212; family UBA1212; genus RGIG8523. Next base: position 565 of record JAGAKK010000015.1, read on the forward strand.
ATGATTGCGCCCTTTCGGTGCTGCCCCTTCACCACACCTTTGAGAATACGTTGGGAATGATGTTTATGGTGCATTCCGGCGTCTGTGTGGCATATTGTCAGGGCATAAAATACATTGCGAAAAACCTCAAGGAGTTCGAGGTGTCGGTAATGATAGGTGTTCCTGCGATATTTGAGGCAATGGCTCGTCAGATAGAAGACGGCGTTAAAAAGTCCGGCCAAGGGAAAAAAGTCAATATGCTAAAGAAAATCAGCGGATTTCTTAATAAGATAGGCATTGACGTGAGAAGGCCGATGCTGGCGCCGGTGAGAAACAAGCTTGCGCCAAGTATGAGAGTTATGGCATCAGGAGCAGCGCCTATTGATAAAAGTGTTATTATGCTTTATGAGAGTCTTGGAATACAGTTTTTGCAAGGCTACGGCCTCACAGAAACGTCACCTCTGGTGGCGGCAACGATGCCGGGCAAGAACATTTACGGGTCTGTCGGTCATCCGGTTGCAGGGGTTTCGGTGGCAATTGACAATCCCGACGAAAATGGCATGGGAGAGCTTCTGGTAAAGGGCGACAACGTGATGCTGGGCTACTATGAAAATGAAGAGGCCACCGAGGAGGCATTTACGGAGGATGGCTGGTTCAGAACAGGGGACCTTGCAAAATTTGAGGAGCACGACGCTGTGGTGATTACCGGCAGAGCAAAGTCAATGATAGTTTTCACCAATGGCAAGAAAGCCTTTCCTGAGGAATATGAGTTTTTGCTGAACAAAATTGAGGGCGTTAAGGATTCTTTTGCCTGGGGCTGTGAAGCGCCTGACGGGGATGTTGAAATGTGCGCAAAGATTGTAACGGAAGAGCCCACGGAAGAATTTATTGCCTCTGTTGAGCGGGAAATCAAAAAGATCAACACTGAAATGCCGCGATATAAGATGCTGAGATATTTTATCGTGAGCAGGG
>JAGAKK010000016.1 GCA_017625675.1 Clostridia bacterium
CAGTGCACCAGGGGGACAGACATCCGGTGCAGTTTTTACGGCAGTAATTTTTGCACCGGATGTCTGTCCCCCTGGTGCACTGTTCAAACCCTGAAAATGAGTCAGGGGGCAGGTCCCTGACTCATAAATAAATTATTGCGGAGGGCTGTATTTTGTGATAATATAAATATGTATTGTATTTTTATTCACAGAAACGGAGTGTTTATATGAAGAAAAGTGTTCAGGATATTATGAAGCTCATTAAAGAGCAGGATATCAAGATGGTTGATTTCAAGATGGTTGACATTAACGGTCAGTTCCGCCACGTTACCATTCCGGCACAGAGTTTTTCCGAAGATACAATGATTAACGGAATCGGATTTGATGCTTCAAACTACGGTTACGCTGTGGTTGAGAAGAGCGATATGGTGTTCATACCGGACCCCGATACCGCTATGATTGATCCTTTCTGTGAAATACCTACTCTTACCATGAGCGGTAATGCGATGATCATTGACAATCCCGAGAACAGACCTCTTGCACAGTACCCGAGAAACATTGTGTTGGCGGCTGAGAAATATATGAGAGATCAGGGCGTTGCCGACACTATGCTCATCCTTCCCGAGTTTGAGTTTTACCTTTTTGACGAGGTGGGCTGGGAGGTACAGCCTAATTCTGTTTCAATGTACATTGACGCAAAGCAGTCCTATTGGAACAGCATTAACGAGGGCAAGGGTTGCATCGTGCCTAAGCAGAAGGCATACCACATTGCCAAGCCCTACGACACTTCCTACGAGTGCAGAAGCGAAATGTGCATGCTTATCGAGGAGGCAGGCATCCCCGTAAAATACCACCACCCCGAGGTTGCCGCATCCGGTCAGTTTGAGATTGAGCCTATGCTTGGCGAGATGTCAAAGATGGCAGATGCCACAATGACTATTAAATATATTATTAAGAACACCGCAGCTAAATACGGAAAGAGCGCAACCCTTATGCCTAAGCCGGTTTACGGCGAGGCAGGCAGCGGAATGCACGTGCACATGCTCCTTATGAAGGACGGACAGCCTGTATTCTCTGACGATGCAGGATATGCGCACCTCAGCAAGACAGCTCATTACTTCATCGGCGGACTTCTGAAGCACATTGCTTCCCTCTGCGCTATCACAAACCCCAGCACCAACTCCTTCAAAAGACTTGTGCCCGGATACGAAGCGCCCGTTACCGTTGGTTACGCTACGTCAAACAGAAGCGCCGTTATCAGAATCCCTGCTTACGCAAAGCAGCCTTCCGAGCGCCGTTTCGAGCTCCGTAACCCTGACGCTACATGTAACCCCTACTTCTGCTATGCGGCTATTCTTATGGCAGGTCTTGACGGTATTAAGAATCAGATTGACCCCCACGAGAACGGCTGGGGTCCTTACGACGTGAACCTCTACAATCTCTCTGACGAGGAGAAGAGCAAGCTGAAAGGACTTCCCACCTCGCTTGAAGAGGCTCTCAAGGCCCTTGAGGACGACCACGACTACCTCACAGCAGGCGGCGTATTCCCTGAGGAGCTTCTCAAAAACTTCATCAAGACAAAGCGCGAGGAGTGCAGACAGATTGCCAACGTTCCTCACCCTGCTGAGTTTGAGAAGTATTATAATCTCTGATTTTTATTGATAAAGATATTGACGAAGAGATTGACAAAAAGATCAAACGACAATAAAGTAACAGCCTTGACAACGAGAACATTGCCAAGGCTGTTTTAATAATTCTGATGTTTTGTATAATTCTGAAGTGAAGGTTTTTTTACTATGAAAAAAAGTATATTGATTGTCTTAACGATAATGCTCTGTGTTGCGGGGCTTTCCTTGACCTCGTGCAAAAATACCTCCGGGGAAGATGCCGAGGCACAAAAAAACAGACCGCTAGTTAATCAATTTAACGATTCAAGGCAGATACTTATTCTTGGGAACAGTTTTGTGGGTTCTTCCCAGGTGGGTGACTTTTTAAACGATATGCTCTTGCAAGCAGACTCAGATTATCGTGTCACGGCAATTTCCAGAGGCTTTGCCACGGTAGAAACCTATGCCACCGACCCCGAAATAATGAAAGAAATCGAAGAAGGCAAATATTGCTGTGTGTTTCAATGCGGTTTTTACTACGAAAGCGAGATCGAACATTACAAAACGATCAAAGACGCTTGCCGGAAGTCTGACACCGCAATAATGGCATTTCCCGCCCACAACGAGATCAAAGATGTGGTGAGAAAGCTCCGGGAAACAGAGGATTGCCTTGATTGGCAAGAGGAATTAGAGGCACTTATGAGAGCTAACGTATCCCACAACGTTACACTTTGGGATTTTTGCATGATGGATGAATTTAAGCACAGCACACCGCTGGCAGGCTACGTGGGTGCACACATGATATACCGCAGAATCTTCGGGGAAATTCCCCCGTCACTCAGCGATAATGCACCCCTCACAATGGAATATATTAAAGAGCAGCTGACTCACTATCCGGAAACAGGAATCATCGGGCCGTTAAACGATCCGGAATAATATAAAGGCTTTACAAAACCACCTTTACCGGCTTGTCAATTATCATCCGGTTCTCAGTAATAACGCAATCCATTGACAACACCCTGACACCCTTTTCGGCAGCACTTCGCAGCGCATCGCCAAAGGCCTTGTGGGTGGCATCATTGGGGCGAAGCTCCTTTACGCCCTTCATCTGAACGACAAACAGAACGCAACCGCCGTGGCCCTCTTTTACGCACTTTTCAAGTTCCCTGATATGCTTGACGCCCCGCTCCGTGGGCGCATCGGGAAACATTGCAACTCCGCCGTGTTCGAGAGTGACACCTTTTACCTCAATGAACGTCTTTTTTCCTTCGTTGTCGGCAATGCAAAAGTCCAGCCGCGAGTCACCGAAGGTCACTTCCCTTTTCACTTCAGAGATGTTTCCGAAAAGGCCGTCAGCGCCCCTTTTCAGCCAGCTTTCCACCGCCCGATTCGGCGCCTGAGAGTCCATATTGATTATCAAGGGCGGCTTTCCGTCACCTTGCTCCTTGTACACACCGATAACGTCGTATTTTGTCTTTCTGTTGGGGTTATCGGATATTTCAAGAAAGACCTTGCAGCCAGGCACCAGAAGCTCCTTGCAACGCCCCGTGTTTTTCACGTGCACCGTCTCCCTTTTCAGCGTACCGTCACCGTCTGCAACGTCAACTATCGCAATAAACCGATTCGGGCGGCTCACAAAGACACCGCCCGTAACATTGTCGTATTTCATATCCTGAAGCCTTATTTTTTGAAAATTCCAAGGATGCCTTTTTTCTCGTAGGGCTTGCGGGCAATGCCTTCAAGGCTGTAGCCGGCTCCCTTTACAATCTCTCCAAGCTTCTCATCGGAAACGTCTTCCTCCGTAACAATCACGGTCTCCTTCGCGCTGTGGGACGACGTAACCTTTTTTACTTTCAACGCATTGCGAACGGCATCATTCATGTGAGCCTCGCACATTCCGCACATCATACCATCAATTTTCAACGTAATCTCTGTCATTTTCCTTTTTTCCTTTCATTTATTAATTTTGAGTCAGGGGGCAGGTCACTGACTCATTTTTGAAAAAGCTGACTCATTCGTAAGCCAGCTTTATACCCATTTCACTTATTTTTTTGCAATACGCGGCAATTCTCTCCGGCTTGTAATCATACACCCTGTGGCCGTCAAAGCCCACGCTCAGCCGGACGCCGGATCGCCTTATTATCTCCTGCTGTTCCTCGTTATCGAAAAACTCCAGCATGTAAGGATGCTGATGGCCGCCGTGTATTGTGTCAAGATTCACGTTCATCTCCCAAAAGATACCGCGTTCCGCCATTTTCGTGAAATACCGGAGCGGCTCTTCGCCAACGTTTTTTGCCACCTTGAAAAGGTCGGTGTGGGCAACTCCCGCAGGGCACCCAAGACGCTCTGCAAAGGCAAACAGATCTCCGCCGGTAATGGACTTTTCCATGTGGTCAACGTGCTCAATAAGGCAATAATCAAAAAAAGATATATCCGCGCTTTCCGGAAGCGGCACCCTCCCTTGCTTAAGGGTCCCTATCTCAATGCCCCTCAATATCTTGATTTTCCCCTCATATTTTTCCTTGATCAGACTTATGTGGTCAAAATATCTTCTGAGAGTCCGCTCATAATCATTGCCGATTTCCTGCGAGGTGCTCAGATACACGTCGGTACGTCCGTCGCCGATGCCGTAATGGTGGTCGGTAATTCCAAGAAGCTCGATGCCTCCGTTAATGGCCGCCTCAACAACTTCTTCAGGCGTATCAGCGCCGCAAAAGGAATAATATGTATGAGAGTGCAAGTCCTGTATCATTTACCCTGTTTTCCTCTTTCTGTACGAATTATTTGCTGTCTGCTCTGCGCCACCGATCTGCCACTCATTTTTCGCAAAATCCTTTCCCTGCAAGGGTTTGCGGCCTATGAGTCAGGGGGCAGGTCCCTGACTCATTATATCAAAAACGAGGTAATTATCAACAGATATTTTTTTCAGGTGCACCAGGGGGACAGACGTCCGGTGCA
>JAGAKK010000017.1 GCA_017625675.1 Clostridia bacterium
AACCAAAAACTTGAAAAGAAAAAAGTAAAAGTATATCTTGACCTTGTGCTTCGCATTATGCTACGTTCCTGCGATGACGAAACTATCTCTCAGGTCGATTCTACATACGTAAAGGGCTTTGTCTTGCATATTTGCGCTAAAAAGCTGCGCACAATGACAACGGCTCCCCTACGCTACTTCTCTGCTGCTTTTATAAATTACGGCACAGAACGTTACTTCATCGACAATGCTACGTCTGAATCAGATCACAACCGAACTTCGTGCCAAGTTGGTCCGAAAGCAGCAGCGCCCATGGCCGAGAGCGTTCCGGCTACAGAACAAAATGTTTCTCTTCCGGAAGAACAAGAGCAACTACAGGAAGAAGAACAATGGCTTCTCTCTTTACCCGAAAATGAACTTGAGCGTGAACTTGACCGCAAAAAAGACTATTACGACGTGATGTACCCGGAAGGATCCAAAGTAAGAGCAAGATATAACAACCTTCTTGCTGCTATTTACGTACATAAAGCTACCGACCACAGTTTTACCGATGGAGAAGCTTTGCTCATATATGAGTGGGAACGCCGCCGGTTAAACGCAGAACTCCGGTATCGTTCTGACGGGTGGATATCACAGGATCTCCGAAGCCTGTACCTTCAGACAAATTCTAAACTTGGAACAAATGAAAAATCAAGCAGACGAGTTGGCTATCTGATATCGCTTTTAAAACTTGAAATACAAAAAATGACAGAAGATTGAAAGGCGAAAAAAGTAAAAGTATATCTTGACCTTGTGCTTCGCATTATGCTACGTTCCTGCGATGACGAAACTATCTTTGAATCAGATCACAACCGAACTTCGTGCCAAGTTGGCGCGAAGTTTAAGCAAAGCTGCAATTTCTCACAAAGAGAATACGAGGACGAGCTTTTTGAAAAATTGATTGCAAAATAAAAAAACATTGACTTACGCACCCATTGGGTGTATAATTATATCGGGTGATATAATGAATATACGAGAAATGAGAAAAGAATTAGGCGCTACTCAGAGCGAATTTGCAATGCGATATAACATACCCTTCCGCACTATTCAAAATTGGGAATCAGGAGTTCGTAATCCTCCTGAGTATATATCAGAGTTATTGGAACACAGGGTAAAGAAGGATTTGGTTAACCAAAAGACAAATACACTTCCAAAGTACGACCCCAACAAAAAGAATTTACCAAAGCGATGCGACTATATAGGAGCAACAGCTTGGCTCAAAGCAGTCAAGGACTGTCTTGGCGAGCCTGTTGTTTTCGCATTAGACGAAGCTCTTATGTGTCAAGGAATGTTCGGTGGACGAAGCGATGAATATGTTATATGGGTTTACGGAGATGATAGTGTATCTCAGTTTAACGGTGTTGTTGTGCTTGGAAATTACATCAGTCCCCACTATGTAAAGAATAAGAACGGACTTTTATATACAGATTTTAACCGGACAATATATGATGCCTTCGCAAACGAAGCCATATTGGATATGCAGGGAACAACCGAAGCTATCAGCAGATATTATTATTCAAACGGAGACAGTTTTGAAGGACTTTTTATTGCACCTGAACATCAGGAACAATTTGACGTATTAGCTGCAGATGCAATAGATTATTACGACAGTGGAGAACTTCGGACCAAGTTGGTCCGAAGTTTAAGCAAAGATGCAAAATTTTCTTTTGAATAGTTGACATAAAATATGCAAATGTGTATAATAATAACAGAGGGATAACCTCGGTGCTACTGACACCTAAAATCCGAAACGGTACCGGACGAATGAGCCGGAAGTTGGCAGGCAACAGAATAAACCTGATATTGTACCGGACGAATGAGCCGGAAGTTGGCGGACAACAGAATAAATCAGTTTAATAGAGGTGCATTGTCACCTCTATTTTTTTAAGGAGATATTATGGATTTAAAAAAAACAATTGATATAGTATGCGATTGTGCAAAACAATACGAGCAAAATTTAGCACTAAAAAATCTCTTTTTTTTATATTGTTCTGATGGAAAATATTATGGGTTAGAAGTTGTTTTTCATAATGAAAACTTCCTGCATCTTACAGGGCTAAATTGTAAAACAATGAATGCAGAAGTGTTTTTTTCTGCTTGTAAATCAAAAAAATTAAGTCCAACAGAAATAGTACAGCCTGTGAAGTCTACGGTCGCAATGAAATTGCAGGTTTTAAAAATTTTGACAAACATTCAAACAACTGCAAGAATGCTTGGAGATTTTAATAAAAACGGATTTATGTTACAGACTGATAAAATTGTAGGAAACACTGTTGGTTGTCTTGGCTTTAGTTTAGATAAAAAGACAGGCTTTCACTTTCCTAAAACCGCACTAAAAGAAGACGTTAGAAAAATGACTTATGGCGAGATTGGAACTATTGTTGCCATTTTAAGAAAACCTATATCAGAACGGTTCTACAAAGAAATTACTTACATAAAACCGGACATAGAAATTTCTAAGCTTCCCCTTCCGGCGCAAATTACTTCTCGATTAGATCCAGCATTGTTCCCTGAAAACGTCATAAAAAGAAACCGTAACAGAGACTGCAGGTAACTTCGTGCCAAGTTGGCACGAAGTTGGCGCTAAACTGCAGTTTTCATAAAGATTGACACAAAAATGCAAATGTGTATAATAATAACAGAGGGATACCCTCGGTGCTACTGACACCTAAAATCCGAAACATTTCCCGGACGAATGTGCCGGCGGTTGGCGGACAACAGAATAAATCAGTATTTATGGGGGCTTTTTCCCCCATATTTTTTTACTGTGCTATCGGATACGGAATTACCTTTTTTCTTATATGCTGATATTTCTTTGTCATATTTGTATCAGAGTGACCGAGATACGCTGCAGCAAGCTTGTCAGGAACAGCGGCATCTAAAAATTCTGTAGCTGCAAAATGGCGCAGATCGTGAAACCGTGTATGCGGCAACCCTGCCCTTTTGATACAGCGGTTAAAGCGGCTTTTGAAGTTTTGGGCCATTTCCGGCTTTGATGGATCCTCTTTTGATGGAAACAGTAAACCTGTCTTATTTTTAACGTTTTGGTAATATTGCATAAGCTCTGATGATGCTTCCTTATTAAGCTGAATGATACGGTTTCCTGCAGCACTTTTTGTGGTGCATTTATAATCCATTTTCTTGTTGCCGATAGTAACGGCAGCTCTGTGAATGTGTATAACCGCCTTCTCCGGAGTTATGAAGCTAATATCCGACCACTTGAGGCCGAATATTTCTGATAGACGTAAACCGCATAAGCCACCAAGAACAAGTACGGTTCTGTCTTTTTCGGTTAAACAACAAGAAAGAAGTTTTCTGAACTCTTCACCCGAATATATGTAATACTCGTATGGTGTCGTTTCCCGAAATATAACTTTCTTTACAGGGGACTCGGCAATATACCCATTGGCGACTAAATATGAAAAAAAAGAACTGATATTTCCTACAGCGTTCTTCTGCGTTTTTTTCGCTAAGCCCTTCCCTGCCATTCTGTTAATAATTCTTTGAATGTCTTTGTGGTGAACCTCGGCAATGTCTTTTGAACCGATTACCGGCAATATATATGCACGGAAATACGTCTGATACTGATAAACGGTAGACTTTGCGAGGTTGGCACAATGGATCATCAGCCACTCTGATGCAGCTTCTGATACAGTCATCTTTTGTAAATTATTGAAATTGCCCATAATCAATTTCCTCCTTTGTATAAATTCCAAAGAGATTGTAGGCTTATGAAAAAAAGTTGTCAAAGCAGCGGAAATGGGTTGACTTAGGGCTAAAAAAGCATTATAATAAGAGTATAAACATACGACCGATTATGGTTGTGAGCTCTTCCCAAGCTTAGTTTTAAAACCGAACCTTGAAAATTGATATTATGCTGCTGAAGATTTTATGGGATTATTGTCTCCAAAAATCGTTGGCAGTTTTTTTGTTGCGAAAAATGGCTGTGTGCATTTTTGTATGCTTTTGGCAAGTGAAATTTCAACCCTATAACATAAAAAGAGGAGCCGTTGAAGACTCCTCTTTTTATTAGTTGATTTCTCTTCCCAAAAAAATCAAAAAACCGAACATTTGTCATTTGACGTTGCAATTATACAAAATATACCATTACTTGTCAAACGCAAATTTTACCCCCAAGGGGGATTGGCGGAGATAGAGGGATTCGAACCCTCGAAACCGTTTTGCGGTTTACACGATTTCCAGTCGTGCGCCCTCGACCAGACTAGGCGATATCTCCGTACCATATTAAATTCGCCTGCTCACTTGCAAGCCTTGTTATAATAACACAAAAAAAACGGCAATGCAACAAAAATTTTTACACAATCGAAAAATAATTGCAAAAATCTTTGAACATTGCCGTAAAATCGTTATCGTCTGAACAAAACGCCCTCGCCTGCGCCTAAAGTGACGGTCTTGCCGTTAACGTAGGGGCAAGTGGAAACGTTTTCCCATGTTGACGTTTCAGGATTGAGCCATTGCATAAAAGGCACTATTTCTGCTGTCAGCGTGCCTGTGCCGTTGCCGCTGCTGTGCTGGCTCATCATAAAAATGTATGAGTCGTTTTCGTAAAAACTTATCAAAAGGTCCTTGCCGCCGGTAATTCTGCCAAGCTTTCCGTACAGGCTGTATTGCGACACTCCGGGAACTGCCGTGCCAACGTAAAAAACCTGCTCCACGTTGGTGTGATAAAGAGCATTGCCCAGAACTCTGGTAATTTTATTTTGAGCCTGTATTGCATAATAGTGCTTGGTTTTATTGCCATTAACGTCTATCATCTCATTTTTCGAGGTAGGATCACCGCTTGGATGAGAGTACGTGTACCAGGACATTTGTTTCGTACCGTAGAGCAAAGCAAGATTTGCCTGCCATGAGATTTCTTCATCAGTAAGGTTAGTGGTTATCTGATGCTCTGAACACAGCATAATGACTCTCGTTTCAAGACCATACTTCTCGGCAGTTTTCTTTAAAACCTCAAGATTTGCAGCGTAGCCGTCACGTCTGCCTTTGGTAGTAAAAGCATAGTAATCTGTGCAAAGATAATGGGGGTTTACAGTGCTTGCAAAAAGCTCAACGTACTCTTCATAGGTGTTAGTTCCCCACATTTCCGGTGTTCCGTAATTGGGCAATAAGTTTATGTACGTAGTGGTATGAGGAGATTTCTCTCTGAGGGCCGCTACCGCCCATTTAAGATTCTGGAAGTACTTTGCGTTTGGTTCGTCATACAGATAATATTCAACCACGTTGGAGTAATCCTTGTAATAATTTACAGCCCTGCTGATTCCATACGTAATATCATCTTTTGTGGAGTTAATGTCCTCTACTTCCTGGGTAATTCTACCATCTCTTACAGATGCCTTCAGTCCGTAATCGGCAAGCATCTTAACGCAGTTTCTGATATGCGTATAATGAACTTTTCCGTCGTCGCTCATATCGCCCCAAGGGAAGGTGTACAAGGGAATCGTGTCAAAGCCTGCCTCCTTCATTTCAAGCACGGCTGCCTTCGTAAAATCATCATATTCAGGGCCCCAATAATACGTAAGGGAATAGTCTGTGTCATAGACCATTTCGCCATGGGGAAGAGGCTCCGGTGTAGGGGTAGGCACAGGCGTCGGCGTCGGAACAGGTGTAGCCGTTGGTTTAGCTGTAGGCTTAGGTGTGGCCGTAGGTTTCACTGTGGCCGTGGGCTTTGCAGTAGCTGTAGGCCTTGTGGTAGCTGTAGGCCTTGCGGTTGCTGTAGGCTTTGCAGTAGCCGTAGTATTTCCGGTCGGATTTGAGGTTTCTGTAGAAACAAGACCGGCGGTTTCGGTGTAAACATCTGCCGTAGCGTCCGGATTCTCAGTAGAGTTCTCGTCAACATCCGCGGTAGCCTCCGGAGTGGGACTTTCTGACCCATTTGCCGTAGGTGTAGACACAGGTCCGGAAGAAGGCAATATCGTTACGTTCTGAGAGGGCAATCCCGTCGTAGCATCAGGTGTAGCCTCTACGTTAACGTCGCCACCGTCTGTGGGCGGTGCAATAATAATGCCGCCGGGAGCAGTATTTGAAACAACAGGCTGAGGTGTTCCCTTCTCAACACTTTTCTCCGGATTACGACATCCAAACAACGATGTCGCCAAGGAAACAGCAAGAATAATTGATATTATTTTTCTAAATTTTGCCGAACTGTATTTCATAAATTTCACAAAACTCCTATACGCGCCAATAATAAAAGTCAACGATAAATATATAAATAAAAAGTAATTAAAATTTTACTACATGATTTTTTTCAGTTCAAGTAAATTTTTTGTTAATAATCATTTTTCAGTACAGTCCGCTCCCCTAATTTTTTCTTTACACAGGAGAAATAATATGTTATAATCTGCATTGCAGAAAACAGCCAAGCGAGCTCCTACGGGGGTAGCCGGTTCTCATGCAACGGAATTTTGTGAACCCCGTCAGGTCCGGAAGGAAGCAGCGGTAAGCAAACCCTTTCGTGTGACGTGAGCCCCACCGGCTGCTTCCCCGTAGAAGCTCGCTTCTGTTTTATATTTGGATGAAAAAAAAAAAGGAGAAAGCGTTATGGAATATATTGCACTTTATCGTAAGTGGCGACCGATGACCTTTGATGAGGTGGTTGAACAAGGCAGCGTTGTTACTATTCTTAAAAATACTGTTAAAAGCAAGCGTATTGCCCACGCTTATCTTTTTTGCGGCACCAGAGGAACAGGTAAGACCACCCTTGCCAAGATTTTTTCCCGTGCCATAAACTGTGAAAATCCTGTTGACGGAAACCCTTGCAATGAATGTGATATTTGCAAAGGCATTTTAAACGACAGCCTTCTTGACGTTTCCGAAATTGACGCCGCTTCGAACAACGGCGTTGACAACATAAGAGCCATTATCGAGGAATCCTCCTACTCCGCATCCAAGGCGCAGTACAAGGTCTTTATCATTGACGAGGTTCACATGCTCACACAACAGGCCTTCAATGCCCTTCTGAAAACTCTGGAAGAGCCTCCGGAAAACGTTGTGTTTATACTGGCGACTACTGAGCCCCACAAGCTTCCTGTCACCATTCTTTCAAGATGCCAGAGATATGATTTCAAGAGAATTTCCCGCGACGGTATTACTGAAAGACTTGACGAGATCTGCAAGAGCCTTGGAATTGAATATGAAGAGTCTGCTCTGAAATTTATTGCAGGAAAGGCTGACGGAGCACTTCGTGACGCCATAAGCATATTGGACCAGACCCTTGCTTCCATTGACGGAAAGCTTACGCTGGCAGACGCAAGAGCATCATCAGGCTCCCTTGACAGAGAAACGGTGGAACTTTTTGCCGAAAAACTTATCTTAAATGACGGCGCCACCATTCTCACCCTTACCGACAAGATTTTTACAGACGGAAGAGATCCGTCAAACTTTATTTGCGAGCTTATTGACATATTCCGCAGCATGATGGTGGTGCTGTCTGTGAGAAATCCCGGCTCCCTTGTGGTAGAGACCGGCGAGGACCTTGAAAGACTGAGAAAGCTTGCAAATCTTACTAATTTAAAAGAACTCACAATGCTTATAAGAGAACTTTCCGCCTTGGAAAACTCACTTAAATGGTCCGTTCAGAGAAAAATTATTTTCGAGGCCGGAATGCTTGCCATTTGCGACAGAACCTGGGGCAGCGAGGCAGAGCTTACGGAAAGAGTAAAATATCTGGAGCAACACGTAGCAGACCTTATGGCAAGCGGACTTAAGGTGGCTGCCATCAATGCGCCCTCAGGAACGGGACTTCTCGTATCCGGAGGTACAGAGGCTACCGCCAATGCAAATGCATCAGACGACAATGCCTCACAGGATGCTGATTCAGACGATAACTCCTACGAAAAGGAAGAATCCACACCGAAAAAAGATCGATCTTTCAGTCTTAGTCAGCTTACACCTGTTGAAGAGCTTGACTGGAAAGACTTCCTTGCCGCAATTTCCGAGCAAAAGAAACCCGGCATTGCGAACAATATAAAACTTAACGCCAAGGGCTACATTATCGGCAATACTTTGTATATTGTGTTTACAAATGCGGTAATGATGAATATTGTTACGAAAAACGACCCAAGGCCTTTGCTGAAGGATTGCGCGTTGTCCTCTTTTGGAAAGAAGCTCAACGTTTCTATTGAAAAGAAGGAAGACTTTGAGGCAATGGTGCCTGAACTCAAAGCTCAGGCAGATGCAGAGGGAAGCGAGGGCGAGGCTGACGAAACTGCGTCTTTTGAACATTCCGTAGACCTTTTGAAAAAACTTTCCGAGGAGAATGGTTTTGAGGTCACAGGAAATGACGAGAGCAAAGCACAGAAAGAAGAGGACGAGCCTTATATTGACCACTCCCTTTTTGACGAGCCTTTGCCGGAAGATGAGGAAGATGCGGAAGAAGAGTGGATAAGCGCCGATGACATTCCGCCGGAGGATTACGACGCGCCAAATATTCCGCCCGATGATTTTTGATTTAAGGAGAAAAGAACAATGAATATAGAAAACACGGCAATGCAGGAGATACTTGCAAAGCTTGACGATTTTTTTGCCTCTAAGAAAGGTGAAATACTGGCTGACACCGCAGCTCTTGTCAATATAAACAGCGTTCGCGGCGAAGCCCTTGAGGGAAAGCCCTTTGGCGAAGGCCCTGCAAAAGCGTTGGCAGAAGCAGAGATAATCTTAAAGAAACACGGCCTTACCGTGAAAAATTATGACAATTATTTTGTTACCGGTGATATGGCTCCTGAGAACGGCTCTGACGACAATGAGCCGGCCCTTGCAATGCTTGCCCACCTGGACGTAGTTGAGGAAGGGGACGGCTGGACCTACCCACCCTACACAATGACACTTGACAGAGGCACGGAGGAAGGTATTGACGGCGAGATAATGTACGGCAGAGGCACCTCCGACGACAAAGGTCCTGCTATTGCGGCATTATACGCTCTTAAAGCCGCCACAAGCATTGCCCCTTTAAAGAAAGGCGTCCGCATCATCTTGGGAAGCGCCGAGGAGACGGGCAGCGAGGATATTGACTATTACAACAGCCATTGCAAAATGCCTCCTATGGTTTTTTCTCCTGACGCAGATTTCCCTTTGATCAACATTGAAAAAGGCCGCTATGCTCCTACGTTTTACGCAAACGTTGAACCTTTAAAAGCAGAAGACGCAGCGGAGGGAATATACCTTATAGGCTTTAAAGGCGGCGAAACTGCAAACATCGTCCCCCACAAAGCGTCCTGCGTCGTAAAAGGAATTACAGCAGAAAGACTTTCGGAAACAATTTCAAAAATCACAAAGGGAACTGACCTTGAAGCGGTATCCTTTGAAATAAGAGAAGGGGAAGCATCCGGAACTGTGAACATTCTCGCAGTAGGAAAAGGCTCTCACGCAGCCTCCCCTGCCGGCGGCATCAACGCTCAGGCCGCATTGGTAAAGCTTTTACTTGCTTTGCCTATGGCAGATAACGACCCTGCGAAAAAATATCTTGAGGCGTTGCAGGCGCTTTTGCCTTTCGGCGACACCAACGGCACTGCAATTGGTATAAAAATGTCAGACGAGCTTTCAGGTGCTCTCACCTGCGCATTTACTGTTTTGTCCTACGAAAACAATGTCATTTCAGGACAAATAGACATCCGCTCTCCTATTTGCGGAACAAGGGAAAACGTGGCCAACGTGGTTGACAAAGCACTTACAGGCGCAGGCTTCACCGTCAACGATACGAAAATGAATCCACCTCATTGTACCGACGAGAATTCAACTTTCGTGCAGACATTGCTCCGTTCTTACGAAGACGTTACCGGGCTTGAGGGCAAGTGTCTTGCAATCGGCGGCGGCACCTATGTGCACCACATTGAGGGCGGAGTTGCCTTTGGTTGCGCAATGCCCGGCATTGACACCAGAATACACGGCGCTAACGAATTTATGCCTGTAAACGATCTTATCAATTCTGCAAAAATATTTGCCCTTGCAATTCTGAGGCTTTGTTGCTAAAGGCTTTAAATGCTTTGTCACAAAAGACTTTGTAACAAATAACTTTGTAACTAAAATTGAACAATAATTGTAACCTGGGACCGCGGTGTGCGTTATGCACCCGTCGGTCCCGGGTTTTTTATTATAAATGAGTCAGGGGGCAGGTCACTGACTCACTTTGAGTAGGGGACCTGCCCCCTGACTCATTCCTTGCAGGCATATATTTTTTCCTGTTGCATAATTATTTAATGCGACAGACCCTCAAAAAGGGTCTTTGTGTTGTCTTATAAAGGAGGAAAATATATGGCAATTGATTACTGCAGTTTGTTGGAAAACAATTACGGATTACGTATAAAACGGTTGGCTGCGACTTCCGGCGGTCAGCTGGCAGAATGCGATGACGGCCGGATTTACATGTTTAAGCAAAGTCGCAGC
>JAGAKK010000018.1 GCA_017625675.1 Clostridia bacterium
AGATACCTGATAGTGTAACACCGTGAATTGAAATCATAGAATCACTTTGCAGATATGAGCGGATATTTGAAGCCGGAATATCGGAAGCTGGCAGGAGGATAATAGTATAAAAATAATGCTCACTGTGTTTATAGTGAGCATTATTTTTGAATTTATACTTTAACATTCGTTTGAATATACTAAATTAGTCCTTCATCAGTTCCTTGACAGTTGTTGCAAGACCTGCAACGCCTTGAATTTGTGACGGGATTATAATCTTTGTTGCCTTTCCGTCAGCAGCCTTTTCAAAGCTTTCAAGGGATTTGATTGCGATATACGCATCGCTTGGACTTAAACCATTTCATCAAGCGTGTCGAGAAAAACCTTTTCCTCAACGCCGTAATCCTTGATAGTTTCTTTAATACCAACACGTGCCTTAAGCTCGTTTATCGCTTTAATAAGGTTTTCTAATTTATCTTCGTCTGTTTTTCCTCCAAGGCCCAGATAATCTGCAATCTCAGCATATCTTGCAAGGGTATGAGGATGATCATACTGTGAAAACGTACCCATTTTTGCAGGAGTTTCAGAAGCATTAAAGCGAAGCACTTCCTCAATCATAAGCGCATTTGCAACACCGTGGGGCAGATGGTGGAAAGCTCCCAGCTTGTGGGCCATTGAGTGACATACGCCCAGGAAAGCATTGGCAAAAGCCATACCTGCCATAGTAGCCGCGTTAGCCATTTTCTCTCTTGCCTCAACATCAACCTGACCATTATCGTAGGCTCTCGGCAAGTATTTAAACACCGTCTTTAAGGACTGGAGCGCAAGGCCGTCTGTGTAATCGGTAGCAAGCATTGCCGCATAAGCTTCCACAGCATGTGTTACAGCGTCAATACCGGAAGCTGCAGTAAGTCCCTTAGGAGCGCTCATGTGAAAATCAGTATCAATGATAGCCATATCAGGGAGAAGCTCATAATCCGCCAAAGGATACTTAACGCCGCTGTTCTCATCGGTAATTACCGCAAAAGGAGTTACCTCAGAGCCTGTTCCGGCAGAAGTAGGTATCGCAATAAAGTATGCTTTCTCACCCATCTTCGGGAACGTGTAGACTCTCTTTCTGATGTCAATAAAGCGCATTGCCATATCCATGAAGTCAGCCTCAGGATGCTCATACATTACCCACATAATCTTTGCTGCATCCATAGCAGAACCGCCGCCCAACGCAATGATCGTATCAGGCTTGAATGCTGTCATCTGTGCTGCACCCTCTTTTGCACAGCCCAGCGTAGGATCCGGAGCAACGTTAAAGAACGTTGTGTGTACAATTCCCATCTCATCTAATTTGTCGGTAATCGCCTTTGTATAACCGTTCTGATACAGGAAAGAGTCAGTAACGATAAACGCTCTCTTTTTGCCCATAACGGTCTTCAATTCGTCCAGAGCTACAGGCAGACAACCCTTTTTAATATAAATCTTTTCAGGAGTACGGAACCAAAGCATATTTTCCCTTCTTTCTGCTACTGTCTTTATGTTAATAAGGTGTTTAACACCAACGTTTTCTGAAACGGAGTTGCCGCCCCATGAACCGCAACCCAGAGTAAGAGAAGGCGCAAGCTTAAAGTTATAAAGGTCTCCGATTCCGCCGTGAGAAGAAGGAGTATTCACCAGAATACGACAAGTCTTCATACGGGCTGCAAACTTATTTATTTTCTCCGTCTCAGTTACAGCATTAAGGTAAACAGATGACGTATGACCGTATCCGCCGTCTGCAACAAGCTGCTCTGCCTTTGCCAGCGCATCGTCAAAACTCTTTGCGTGGTACATTGCAAGTACGGGAGAAAGCTTCTCGTGAGCAAATTCTTCACTGATGTCAACACTTTCAACTTCACCAATAAGAATCTTAGCAGACTCAGGCACCTTTACACCGGAAAGCTCCGCAATTTTAAAGGCGCTCTGTCCGACAATCTTAGCATTCAATGCGCCGTTAATTATTATAGTCTTTCTCACCTTTTCAGTTTCCTGAGGATCAAGGAAGTAACAGCCGCGTGTCATAAACTCCTTTTTAACTTCTTCGTAAACGGAGTCCAGTACAATAACAGACTGCTCGGAAGCACATATCATACCATTGTCAAAGGTCTTTGAGTGGATAATTGAGTTTACC
The DNA here is from genome assembly GCA_017625675.1 of Clostridia bacterium. Classification (GTDB taxonomy): domain Bacteria; phylum Bacillota; class Clostridia; order UBA1212; family UBA1212; genus RGIG8523. The sequence goes on from JAGAKK010000018.1 coordinate 2,141, forward strand.
GCAAGAAGAATATCAGCTGAATCATCAATAATTGCAGGAGTATTTCCGGCTCCTACACCAAGAGCAGGCTTACCGCTTGAATAAGCAGCCTTTACCATGCCGGGACCACCCGTTGCAAGAATAATATCAGCCTCTTTCATTATCGTATTTGTAAGTTCAAGAGAGGGCACGTCGATCCAGTCAATGATTCCCTCAGGAGCGCCTGCAGCAACTGTCGCTTCAAGTACCAATTTTGCAGCAGCAATAGTACAGTTCTTTGCTCTTGGATGAGGAGAAATGATAATTGCATTTCTTGTCTTAAGTGCAATAAGACACTTAAATATCGCTGTAGACGTAGGATTTGTGGTAGGAATTACCGCTGCGATTACACCTATCGGCTCAGCAACCTTTTTTATTCCGTACGCTTTATCCTCTTCTATAACTCCACAGGTTTTCGTGTTTTTATATGCATTGTAAATATATTCTGAAGCATAGTTATTTTTAATAACCTTATCCTCAACAACACCCATGCCGGTTTCCTCAACCGCATGCTTTGCAAGAGGAATTCTCGCTTTATTTGCAGCAGATGCTGCCGCCAGAAAAATCTTATCCACCTGCTCCTGAGTAAACTGAGCAAATATGCGTTGAGCTTTTCTTGTACGCTCAATAGCATTTTCCAAGGTTTCAACACTGTCTACGATTTCATACTTTTTTGTTTTCATTATACCCTCCTGATGATATTTATTAAATTCTAAGCAACTGATTATTAAGGTGCGCCAATGAAAGCGCAAGTTTTTCCTGTTTTAATATAACGTTTTCTGATATATTAAGTTTGCACGGAGCGAAATTCCATATAGCAGAAATACCGTTTTTGATCATAAGGTCACAAACCTCCTGAGCCGAACCTGCACCTACCGTAATTATCCCAATCTGAACATTGTTAGTTTTACAAAATGACTCAAAATTATTTAACGGTAATATTTCTGTTGAACCGCCCTTTTTTAAGATATGTTCATTGCAGTCAAAGGCAGCAATAATTTTTACGCCGTACTCCTCAAATTCATCATATTCAAGAAGAGCCCGTCCCAGCTTTCCGGCACCCACCAACACTGCAGAAGTACATTTGTCATATCTCAGTATTTTCTCAAGGCTTTCAATCAGGCCGCTTATCTCATATCCGATTCTCGGTCTTCCTGCGCCGCTTACCGCACACAGGTCTTTTCTGACCTGAACCTCTCCTAAGGATAATCGTCCTGCAATGGCTGTAGCAGAAATATTTTGTACGTTCTCATCTCTTAATTTTCTCAATAATTGTAAATACTGCGGCAATCTGCCCAATGTTGCTCTTGTAACAGGCCTTTCCTTCATTTAACAGCCTCCTTTTCCTGAGAACGGTTTTATTTTATCAAAACATATTTTTGTTGAGAATTATTAAAATGTTTACTCGGTATTATCATTATCGATAATACCCTTATCGATAAAAAAAGAAGCGCCCCGAAGTATTACCTCCGGGGCACCGTTTAAGCCTTAAAAATCAAGGAATCAATCAAAGATGCTTTCTTTTTGATTCACAAAGAGCAGTGATAAACTGTTTGTCCAGCTCTGTCAATTTATATCCTTTTTTGTATATCAAAACGTCTTTATATACTTTTTTATTTTCATCACAGGTACGTTGTACCAAATTATAATTTTTGAGCACACCCTGAGGGGCTGGAGATACCCACATAAACGTTTCAGTATTTCTCTCCAAAAGATCAAACTGGCTGGCTCTCTCAAATATAAATATTCTTCTGTCAATATTGTCCGGTAATTCCTCTTTTACCACCTTAGCCAAGGAAAGTGACGGCACGTAAGGGTCAGCATGAGCAATCTCGATAAATTCCTTAAGGTCGTCAAAGGTTATCGTTTCCTTCTTCGCCAGCGGACTATTCGCACTCATTATAAGCTTGTATGAAAATTCGGTAACCATCTCATAGCACAGGCCTTTTTCCTCTAACATTGCTTTGAAATATTTATCGTAATTCTCTGCATAACGGATAATTCCCAGCTTGTAGTCATGATTTAAAATATTGTCGATAGTTCTTTTTGAGTTAGTTTCCTTGTAAAATATCTCCGCAGCCTCTTTAGTCAGAGTCTTCGAAAACTCTGCAAAAGCATCAGAAATATAGCATGCTCGCGGCACAGAAATTGAGAACTTCTGTTTTTTCACTGCACCGTTCTTGTACATATTCTCTATCTGGTCTATTTGGTACAGGATACCCTTGGCATAGCTTATAAACTCTTCACCCTCCGGCGTAAGAGTTACTCCTTTTGCCGAACGGTCAAATATAGAGATTCCAATGTCTGCCTCCAGCTCCTTGATTGATCTGCTGACATTGGGAAGCGCAACAAAAAGATTTTCTGCTGCCTTATTTAAAGAGCCTGCCTTCGCAACCTCTACTGCGTACTTCACGTGTAATAAGTTCACAAGATCACCTCTAAAATAAATATTTACGTTTCCACCTGACTGTTAAATCTTTTCTATTCGCCCAATATCTCAAGCAGCTCCTCTTTCGTAAGGGACGTAGCATTAAACTCGTCACCGCTTAACAGCTGCTCCGCAAGATGCTTTTTCTTCTCCTGAAGCTTCATAATGTTTTCTTCAATAGTGCCTATGGCAATAAGCTTGTACACCGTTACCACGTTCTTCTGCCCTATTCTGTGGGCGCGGTCCGTTGCCTGATTCTGCACAGCTACGTTCCACCAAGGATCAAAGTGAATAACGATATCTGCCGCTGTAAGATTTAGACCTGTTCCGCCGGCTTTAAGGGAAATACAGAACACAGGGACGTTCCCCTTATTAAACTCCTCAGTCATTTCAGCCCTGCGCTCCTTTGGGGTAGACCCTACAAGGGAGAAGAACTCAATGCCCTCCTGCTCAAGTCGCCTCTGGAGAATGTCAAGCATACTGGTAAACTGAGAGAACAGCAAAATCTTATGACCGCCGTCAATGGCGCGTCTTACAAGGTCAATACACATCTCCACCTTTGCCGAGCCTGCATTGTAATCATCATAGAGAAGCGAAGGATCACAGCAAAGCTGACGAAGCTTCATAAGCTCCGCAAGTATCTGCAGCTTCTCTCTCTTAAACTCTGCTCCAGTAGTGGAGTTAACAGAGTTTTTAAGAGCCGCAAGACTTGCATCATAAAGCGCTCTCTGCTCACCTTCAAGCCGTGTGGTAAGGGGCTCCTCGATTTTATCAGGAAGATCCTTTAACACCTCGGATTTAAGACGACGGAGTATAAAAGGCCTTATCATCTTCTGCAAGCGTTTCATATCGTCCTTGTTCTTGAACTGAACAATGGGAAGCTCAAACTCATCCCTGAATTGAGGATACGAGTGCAAAAATCCGGGCATCATGTAGTCAAATATACTCCACAGCTCACTGAGACGATTCTCGATAGGCGTACCCGTAAGAGCAATCTTGAAATCCGCCTTAATGCTTTTTACAGACTTTGAGGACTGTGTGGCATTATTCTTTATATATTGTGCCTCGTCAATTACCTGACAGGCAAACCGCATACCTTCATAATGCTCTATATCCCTCTTCAGAAGGTCGTAGGACGTAATAAGAATATCCCCGGGCTTTGTGGCGGCAATAAGATCTGCCCTCTCATTCAGCGCGCCGGTGATTACAACAGGCTTTAATTGGGGCGCAAAGCGCTCAAATTCGTTTTTCCAGTTGAACACCAAGGATGCAGGGCATACGATCAAGGAACGCTCTTTCCGGCCCTCCTCCTGCTCTGAAAGCAAGAAGGTAATCACCTGCAACGTCTTTCCAAGACCCATATCATCTGCAAGAATACCGCCAAAGCCATTGTGACGCAACGTTTTAAGCCAGCGGAAGCCGTACTTCTGGTAATAGCGAAGCACGTCTTTAAGAGTTTCGGGCACTTCAAAGTCGTTGTCCTCGACGGTTTTCATATTACGGATAAGGGCGCGGAATTCTTTATTTCTTCCTGTAGAAACGTTGCCGCTGTCCATGAGCTCGTTGTCAAGGAAAAGCGCACGGAACTTAGGCACCTCCACCGTACCGCTTGCAATCTGCTCCTGTGTAAGGTGAAGCACCTTCGTTATATTGGCAATATTCTCAAAGCCCTCTGCATCAACGTTAATAAACGTACCGTCAGTAAGCCTGAAAAACTTCTTTTTCTTATCGTATTTAGAAAGGATCTCAGCCAGCTGCTCGCCTGAAAACTCAGCGCTTTGCAGTGAAAAACTAAGAAGCTCGCCGTTAAGAGAAACTCCTGCAGAAATTTTAGGCGAAGCCTTTACTTTTATGGCCTTTATCTTGTCGGATACGTACACGTCTCCAAGGCCCTGCATGGCATAGACACCCTCTGTAACAAACTCGTAGAGTCTGTTCTCATCCTGCATCAACACTGCAACCTTTTTCTTCGGATCGTATTTATTGAAATATTTTTTAATTTCAATGAACACACCCATCTCTGCTACTTCATCACGGGCAACCTCCGCAGCATAGTCCCTGTCTGCAAAAATATTAAACTTCTTCTCGCCGGGCTTGCCCTCTCCGTACACCGCATAAACCTCGCAGGTGATAATGTCCTTCTTAGGAGCGTCAAGGTATATTTTGAAGTTTGCTTTTTCGGGCAAGTACTTATTCTCGTCAAAATCCTCAAAAGTCACGTCGTAGTAGCGCTTTAATATCTGCAGCAGCTCCGTTGTGAAAAGCGGCAGGTCTGCCTCTGATACGAAAAGTTCCTTAGAGTCATTGTCCGCAATAAAATTCCAGAAAAGCTCCATGTCCTGCATTTCACTTTTAAGAACGGAATATATACACTTTTCCTTAACGATAATATATCTGTCAAGGCCTATAAGCACTCTGGGGAAATCACCCTTTACAACAACGCCGCCCTTTATACCTTTTACCAGAAGATTAAGCTCAGGCAGTTCATTTTTCACTTCATAATACTCCCTGTTTCCGGTAAAACCCTCTGTAACTGCCGCCATATCTGTAGACGTCAATACCGAGCAACCGGCCACCGCCTCAAAAAAGCTGTCCAGAGCACCGTTTTTAAGAGTAATAAATCTATACTCCTGATCTATTCTGTGAGCGTACGATACGGTGTGTGTCTTTTTATTTCTGTCATAGCGCTCCATAAAATCAATAACACGCTGTGAATGCTCGTCAAAAAGATCCATTGAGTGGGTAAATTCAAGATTTTTTCCGTACTGGTAGGGTTTGTTCTCCTTGACAGCCTTTACGAAGGCGCTTACGTCCCGGATAATATACAGTTTCTCTCTGCCTGCTCTGAATTCCACGTCAGCAGACACGTCAGACACCGTAAGATAAGGCACCACGCGCATAGAGCCCTTTTGATTTTTCTGAGACACCGCCAGTTTTTTTCTGGCATTGTGAAGCTTAAGTATTTCAAGGAATGCTTCATTGGTGGCAACCACAGTGCTTTCTGTATCGCCATCCTCCCCTGATGCTACAAACATCTCGCCTTCCTTGCCGCTGTCCCTCAGCTCAAGATATTTTATAAGGGTGGCAATGCAGTGCTTACAAAACTCTCCGTTGTTGCTGTTTCCGGGGCAGGAACAATATCTGAGCTTCAGCTCGCCTGACCCTTGGGCATCATCCTTTTCGTCGATAATAAGCCTCACAGAGTAAACTCCGTGCTCGCCTTCTACCGTGCTTTTAATCTCCCTCTGGCGGCCTTCACCATTTTCATTCCTGTTTTCGTATTTGATTTTATTTATTTTATTCTCCTTACAAAGGGACAATCCCTGCTCAAACATTGCCCTTGAGGAGCACTCATTTTGCAATTGAAATTTAGAGTACATATATACTTTTCATCCTTTCACGGCAATTTCGCCGTACCCGAAATTATAGCACAAAAAACCATCCTTTGCAAGCCGTTTTCCCTAATTTTCGACCTTCTGAAAAGATGTACAAAATTGTTTCTTTTTGCTTTTTATTATGGTATTATTTCACTGTGGAAGTAAAATCCGCATAAAAAATTTTTTTGAGACAATAATATTTTTCCGGAGGTATCTATGAAAAAATTAGCATTTTTTGACACCAAGCCCTACGACAAGGAATGGTTTGATAAATACAACAAGGACTACGAGATAACCTATTTTGAAAGTAAACTTACCGCCCGTTCAGTAAAGCTGGCAGAGGGCTTTGACGCAGTGTGCGCCTTTGTGAACGATCAGATCAATGAATACGTAATTGACAAGCTTTGCGAGTACGGCATCGGCATTATCGCCATGAGATGCGCAGGCTATAACAACATTGATATGAAATATGCAAAGGACAAAATCAAGGTAGTAAGAGTTCCTGCCTACTCCCCTTACGCTGTGGCAGAGCACGCTATGGCAATGCTCCAGACCCTTAACCGCCACCTTCACAAGGCATACAACAGAACGAGAGACTTTAATTTCAGCATCGTTGGCCTTACCGGCACGGACCTCCACGGAAAGACTGCAGGCGTTATCGGCACGGGAAAGATCGGCAGAGTATTCATTGACATCTGCCGCGGCTTTGGCATTAACGTTCTTGCCTACGACCCCTATCCGATTCCGGACAGTGACATAAACTACACAGACCTTGACACACTTCTTCGTGAAAGCGACATTATTTCGCTCCACTGTCCTCTTACCGACGAAACATATTACACCCTTGACAAAAGAGCCTTCCGCCTTATGACGAAAAAGCCCTACATCATAAACACCTCCCGAGGCGGCCTTATTGACAGCAGCGCGCTTCTTGACGCACTTAACTCAGAGACCATACGAGGCGCTGTCCTTGACGTGTACGAGGAAGAAACGGAGCTTTTCTACGAGGACAATTCAGACAAGATAATTCACGACGACGTTCTTTCCCTTCTTGTTTCAAGGCCCAACGTCATCATAACCTCCCACCAGGCATTCCTTACGGAGGAAGCGCTTGCTGCTATTTCCGAAACTACTTTGGGAAACCTCAACGAGTATTTCTCAAAGAAAGAAAACGGCGATAACGAGAAGCTCACCAATGAAGTGTGATAAATCACTTATATAAAACTAATTCAGCATAAAAACGAAGAAACCCTCCGCATCATACGGAGGGTCCTTATTATATCATTTCGTATTATTTATTTTTATTCTCAAACAACAGGTTTGCCAACACCGCAAACTCCTCCGGCTTCAAGGTCTCTCCCCTTATCAGCGAGTCCTTGCCCATTTTTTCAAGTATAGCGTAAACATCCTCACGGCTTGCCCCTAAGTAATTTGCATTTGATATTGCATTGGCAAGTGTTTTTCTGCGCTGGCCGAAAGCGGCCTTTACAACTTTAAAGAAAAAGTCCTTGTCGGAAAGCTCAAAAGGAGGCTCTTTTCTCACATTTAAAGACACAACGGCAGAGTCAACGGCAGGCCTTGGCGAGAAGCATGACGGCGGCACCTTAAACTCAGTCTTACCCTCTGCAAAATAACCAACCGCCACAGAGAGAGCACCGTACTCTTTTCCCCCCGGCCCTGCGGTCATTCTGTCTGCAACTTCCTTTTGTACCATGAAAACAAGCTTTTCAAGGCCGGAAACGTTTTCCTCAAGAAATTTCATTGCAATAGGCGTAGTAATGTAATACGGCAGGTTTGCCACGACCTTTACTTTGGTAAAGCCGGCAGGCTTTATTATCGACTCGATAATGTCATGGTTTATGTCAAGGGAAAGAATATCCTTGTTAATGATTTTTATATTGCCTCTGGAAAGGGCCAAGGGCTCAAGCACAGGCATCAGGTGCTGGTCAATCTCTACAGCCACCACAAGGCCAGCCTCTTCCGAAAGCATTGACGTCATAACACCAAGACCCGGACCGACCTCAATTACAGCCTCGTCCTTTGAAAGCTCACCGCAGTCCACGATGTTACGCACCACGTTAAGGTCATTTAGAAAGTTCTGTCCAAGGCTTTTGGTAGGCTTAATGTCATAAGCCCTCAATATATCTCCCGTGTTATAATAATTGCTCATAGATTCCCGTCCGTTAATATAATTTTGCGGCGGTCCCCGCCGCAAACAACATAATATCACAGATTACCAACCTCTGCAAGCAAAATGAGTCAGGGGGCAGGTCACTGACTCATTTCCTATAAAAAATGCGGCCGCTCAAGCGACCGCATTTAATAAAATCACAATTTTTAAACCTTTACTCAGGGCTCCCACTCATAGTCGCCACGAAGCGCAAAAACGTCACAGCTCTGATCTTCGAGAATGTAAACCTCAACTTCTCTTACACCCCAGGTGTTGCAAAGATCCTCGTAGTCCATCCAAAGGTCAACTCTGTTGCCCTTGATAGATCCACCGATATCAGCGCAGATAGCATAGCCGTAATCGTCTGTGCCAATGCCCTTGATGTAAACCAACGTGCCAAGAGGAATCACGTTAGGGTCAACTGCGATAACGCCCCAACGGGTAGTAAGTCCGCCAAGCTGGCTGGTCCAATAAACCTTATTTCCCCATTTAGCATCATTTGTGTATGCAGTAGCAACACAGTTAACCTTCTTTGTGAAAGCGACCTTATCGCCTCTGGAACTAAGGAAATTGGATATCGTTCCCGTAGCAACCACACGATTAACAGGCGCCTTGGTATCCTTTACCTTAACGAGCTCTCTTCCTGTTTCAACGCCGTCAACGTAGGTAATCTCATACACGTGAGTCTTAATACCTACCTCACCCTCAGACACTACTTTAGAATCTCCCTCGAGCATGCTATTGTCCTCAACGTAAGTGGTGTCAAAAGGAATCTCCTCAATAACGTCCTCATAGTCGAGAGTTACAACAGGCTCCGGCTCAGGTGTAGGCTCAGGCTCGGGTGTAGTTGTCTCCACAGGTCCAATAGTTTCAGAAGGAATCATATCCTCAATATCTTCAAAATCTTTATCAATGCCGGGAAGCTGGGGCATCTCCTCAGGAACAGAGGGTGTCTCCTCAACCTTCTCAAATTTCACAAGAGTATCCGCTCCTGTATATTCAACACTGCCATATTCGATCTTCTGTGAAATTTTAATAATATCAACAGAATCAACGTCATCTTCAAGACCGCAATTCAAAATCTCGTTCTCGTCAAGACTTATTCCGAGAAGAGATAATGCTTCGCTGACAGTATCGCAATCTGCCGTGAGTTCATATAAGGCACTGCCGTCACTGATCATAACGGTTTTCGTATTATCGGAAAATACAGCGCCGGCCACTGCCAAGGATGCAACCAAAACTGCAGCCAATGCCAAAGGACATACAAAAAGCATTATGGACTTTGTCATTTTCTTGTGAAATTTTCCGAATTTCTGTACCTTCATCAGCTCAACTCCTTTCTCGCGATTTTCTCAAACGCCTAATAATTTTAATACACAAAATTTGCAAGCGTCAATCATCTTTGTGAATTTTTGTGAAATTTCACCACAAAACATTGCAATACTTTTGTCATATTTTCACTTTTTTTGTGCAAAAATACCAAAAAACTTTTCTGCGTTGCGATTTGTCAGTTCGCAAATGCTTTCAAAATCACTGCCTCTTATTGCCGCAATTTCACCGGCGGTGTGAATAATATTTGACGAATTATTTCTGGTCCCCCGAAGAGGCACAGGCGCCATATAAGGGCAATCAGTTTCCAGCATCAAAAGTTCATCCGGAATAGCCGCTACCGCCTCCCGGAGCTTCGACGCATTCTTAAAGGTAACAGAACCGCCTACCGAAAAATACCAGCCTTTTTTTGCAATCATCCTTGCATATTCTGCGCTGCCGGAAAAACAATGGTACACAGCCTTCCCTGCAGGAACACCCTCCTCCGACAATATGTCAAAGGTATCCTGATGGGCCTCTCTGTCATGTACTACCACCGGAAGCCCCAGCTCTGAAGCAAGCCTTATGTTGGCCCTGAAATTCTCCTTCTGAATATCCCGGGGACTGAAATCATAATGATAGTCAAGTCCTGTTTCTCCTATTGCCACAACTTTTTTATTGGCGGCCAATGCCTTTATTTTCTCAATCTCCGCCTCACAATACTTTTTAGCCTCGTGAGGATGTATTCCCACAGTAGCATATACAAAGTCATATTGCTCTGCAAGGGCAACACACCGAGCCGATGTTTCAGCATCCTGACCGCAATTTATCACAGCCCCGACACCCTTTTGAGGAAGAGCAAGCAAAAGGGCATCCCTGTCCTCGTTAAACTGCTCGTCGTCATAGTGTGCGTGAGTATCAATAAACATTCCTGAATTCCTTTCGCCCCCAAGGGCTCCCCTATAATATTATAACGTAACCTTAACAAAAAATACCTATTTAAGAAAAGCTTTTATCAGCTCTGCAATCATTACAGCATCCTCTGATGCAAGCTCTGCATAAAGAGGAAGTGACAAAACCTTCCTTGAAATACTTTCAGCCACAGGTGTCTCTCCTGCGCCTTTCGCTCCTCTATAACAATCAAATTCCGAGGTAAGAGGATAAAAATACCTTCTTGCGTGAATATTTTCCGTAGCAAGCATATCCTTCACCTGATCTCTTGTGACCTTGCAGTTCTCATTGATGCCGAAAAGCACGGGAAAATATGCATAATTGCTTTCAACGTTGTCCTGCAGGGGAAGCATCTTTATTCCCAAAGAAGGCTCAACACCCGTTTTTTCATCAAAAAGAGGATCACATTCAAAAAGTATTTTCTTATATATAGTGCAAACTCTTTTTCTGCCCTCAAGAACTTCCCCGATGTGACGAAGATTGCAAAGTCCCATTGCCGCAGAAAACTCATTCATTTTGGCATTGGTTCCTGTATTCTCCACGTTTTCGCCGTCAACGAGGCCAAAGTTTATAAACCTTTTAAATCCGGCTGAAAGCTCCTTGTCGCCGTATGCCGCAGCACCGCCCTCTATTGAATTATATGCCTTGGTTGCGTGGAAGCTGTAAAGCGACACGTCTCCGAAATTTCCGATGCCCTTGCCGTTTTTCTTCACACCAAATGCGTGGGCCGCGTCATAAATAACCGGCAGACCGTATTTTTTTGCAACAGCAGAAATCGCCTCTGTATCACAAACGTTGCCGTAAACGTGAACGGGAAGAATTGCCACAGTTTTTTCTGTAATAAGAGCCTCAATTTTTGAAGGGTCAAGCGTATACGTAACAGGGTCAACGTCACAAAACACAGGTGTCATCCCTGCCTGAGCAATAGCGTGTGTAGTTGATGCAAAGGTAAAAGGCGTAGTTATGACCTCTCCACCCGGCTTTCCCAAAAGGCACAGGGCAGAATATATTGCCTGATGGCCGTTTGTAAAAAGCGAAATATTCGGCACGTCCAGAAATCCCTCAAGCTTTTCTGCCAATTCATTATGTATTGCACCAAAGTTTGTAAGCCACTTTCTCTCCCAGATGCTTTTAATTTCATTAACGTATTCTTCAAAAGGCGGCATGCTGGGCCGGGTCACGTCTATACGCTTCTTATCCATAATTTTCCAACTTTCTTCCTATTATATAATATGAAAAAACACAATATGTGGTGTCAGCCAAAACTGACGTTGTCTATATCTCTGTAATTTTCAGGGCTTTCTTAAAATATTCATTTAAAAATCTTCTCCGCATAGTTAAGGAACAAAGGCGCACTGCCCGTCTGCACAAAAAGTATCTTCTTTTCGGTAATATTATTTTCTCTTATATATTTCTTCATTGCGTAAAAAGACTTTCCGCTGTAAATAGGGTCAAGACCGATTCCCGTATTGCCGTAAAACGTTCTGCAACCTGCCAGAACATCATCATCAAAAACGCCGTAGCCTCCAAGTCTTCCGCCGCCGTATATCTCAAAATCAGCGACAACATTACTGTCAACTGCAGGGTTTTCCTTTCTGTAAAGCGTTGAATACTTCTTCACAAATTCCCCTGCTCTTTCAGTTGTTCTGGAAATAGTAACGCCCACTATCCTGGGAACTTTTATATCCTTACCCTTTTCCTTCTGAGCGGCAACGTAATCCTCCTGACCTCTCAGAAGACCTGAGAAAGTAATTCCTGTTCCAAGCGTAATAAAAATATAGTCAAAGGGAGTGTCGCCCGCCTGGCCGGTAATTTCCTTATATGCATCCACATAAGATTGTACTGCCGCAGGAATGCTGTCATCATCATAAATATAATAGACCTTCAGCCCCTTCGCCTCAAAATCCGCCCTTATTCTCTGTAATTTTTCTTCCTCGTCATATTGGTCGCAATAAGTAACAGGAAAACCGCAATTGCTAAAAAGGACGTTGTTACAAGTCTGAATATAAGTTCCGTCATCCTCTGCGTTTGTGAGGATATGACAAGGGAACTGCTCTCTTGAACAAAGCGCTGCAAGAACTCTGCACATATTGGACGTTCCCGAACCGTGGATAACCATTGCGCCACAGCCCTTTTTCTTCGCATCCTCAAGATAGTATGTGCCAAGCCTTACCTTGTTTCCTCCAAAGCAAAATGGAAGGAGGTCTTCTCTTTTTACGTAAAGAGTATTGCCGTTATTCTTAAACTCCTCAATAAAGTCTGATGCATTCTTGATTTTTTCAATCGGTGAACTTAAATTAACCGTCATTTATTATCGCCCTTTCTCAAGTTAAATTTCTTAACAATAAAACCCTTTGCCGTGTTAATAATATATCTGAAGCATTCAAACTTCAGAATATAAGCAAAACCGCAATATATCAAAACGCCCAGAGGCAACTGAATTACCAGAGTCAAAAGGTCTGAAAGCCCCAAAAAGCTTACGGAATACACCGCGCCGCACATTATTACCGCGAGCAACAAAGACGGCAATATATCCTTTAATTGCTCAAGAAATGAGTAATTCATAAGCTTTTTATTCGGGAAAGCATTAATCGCAACAGAAAGTAACGATACAAATGCCTGTACCGCGAGTACTATGTAAAGGCCATGCTCCATATCTCTCGTCAGGAATATTGCGACGCCGAGAAGAACGATACCTATAACGTCTTTTATTATTTCAAGCCTCAGATAAATGTCTCCCCTGCCAAGAGCCTTGATAGCCTGAAGATTTGCGCTGTTCAAGGGCATAAATGCGTAGGAAACACACACAAACTGCATCATTATTATGCTGTTTGCCCACTTGTCGGTGTACATGAAAAGTATCAATGGTTTTGCCACGGCAATAAGACCGCCCATAATCGCAAACATAAGAAAGCTTGCGGTGACGATAAAGCGTCTGGTCATTTCTTTTACTTTTTCAGGCTCGCTCTGATACTTTGAAAGCGATGGAAAAACCACGTTTGACACGGTGCTGTTTATTGCGTCCCCCACCTTCGTGGGAATAGTTCTGGACTTGTTGTAATAACCAAGGGTACTCGGCGCATAAAGCTTGTCCATTACCACGGGCAGAGTATTTGAATGTGCAAAGCTAATAACGTTTGAGGCAAGCATATTAGACCCAAAGCCAAACAGCTCTTTCAATCGCTTGATGCTGAATCTGAAGCGAGGTCTCCATTTAACGGAAAACCACATTACGAAAAGGTTTACCACGCTTACCGTCAGCATCTGGATGACGATAGTCCACACTCCAAAGCCAAGGAATGCCGCGCCGATACCCAGCACCGCCGACAACACCGTAGAAAGACATGTTCTCAGAAAAATCTTTTTAAACTCCATCTGCCTTGTAAGGATCGCCGTTTGCACAACACAAAGCGCGCCCAGAATAAGGCTCAGTGACTGAATTCTCAGAACCATCTTCAATATCGGTCTTGCGTAATAGCTTGCAATAAAAGGCGCCCCAAAGAACAGCCCTATGTAAAACACGCAGGAAAGCCCCAGGGATAACCAGAACACCGTGGAGCAATCGTCGTCTTCTAATTTTTTCTTCTGAATAAGGGCGTTATTAAAGCCACCCTGCACGAATACGTTTGAAAAATTTATAAAAATTGAAATAAGGCCTACAGTGGAATAATCAGCAGGAGTGAGAAAAAAGCGCGCAAGAACCCAGGCCACGATAAACTCCGCAATACTGAGCCCTCCCTTTTCAAGGAAAACCCAGAAAGCGCCGCTTAAAACCTTGTCCTTCATATTGGCTTTGGCATTTACCTCTTCGTCAATGCCCTCTTTTCTCTTTTCCTCATCCATTTATCAAGCCTTTTTGCCTTTCTTAAAAACCCAGTCACGCTGAATAAAATAATTCGCCGCCGCCAGAGGCAGGTCAATTATAAGCTTGCAGATAATTCCCGGAATGCCAAGGGTATCTGCCAGAAGCCCTGTAAAAAATGCGCCGATAAGCATTACCGCCAAAGCAAGCACAGCATACTTCACCCAGGAATTTTTTGACCCTTTTCTGAACACCACAAGTCTGTTTAGCACGTAATTGACAATAGCGCTGATTACCCTTGCCACAATGTACGCAAGGCTGAAGCAAGCCACCACTCTCGCAAGGGCGGTAGGAACTCCGTCTCCCAGAATTGATGCAAGGCTGAATGCCCCTGAGGTGAACACAAAAGCGTCAAGTATAAAAAACAGAACGTAATCCACCACGAAGGATGTGGCGGACGCCGCGCAGAACTTAAATATCTGCACGAAAATTCTCCATGAATCTTTCAGCGTATTGTAATGAGAGCCTTCGTTATTGTTAATATAAACGGTGGCAATGGGTATCTCTTTATATGCGTACTCCCACTCTTTAAGGTAAAGGAGCATATTCATCTCATATTCATAGCGGTCACCCTTAAGCTCCAGAAGCTTCGGAATAAGTCCTGCAGGAATTCCCCTGAGACCTGTCTGGGTATCCCTGATTTTAAGACCCGTAGCAAGTCTGAAAACAAGCCTTGTAAGGCCGTTTCCTATCTGTGAGCGAAGAGGCACCTTGTCCTGCTTTTCAGCAAAGCGGCCGCCTATTATCATAGTCTCCGGATTCTCTTCCATGCTCTTGATCACACGCAAAATATCCTCAGGCGTATGCTGTCCGTCGCAATCTGCAGTCACAATCCCCTCTGTCTCAGGAAGATTTTCTTTAATATAGGCAAAGCCTGTCCTCAAGGCCTTTCCTTTTCCCCCGTTGACTGCGTGATGCACCACGACAACACCCAACTTTTCAACACTTTCAAAAAACTGCATATACTCCTCGCCGCTGCCGTCGTCAACAGCCACCACGGTAAGGTCGTTTTTTCTCAGAACTTCGGAAAATGCAACAAATTTTTCATCAGGCTTGTACGCCGGAATAAGTATAACTGTGTTCATGATTCAGTACTCCTTAAAGTGTTCATATCTCCAACAAAAATAATACCACAATATCCTTCCCGTTTCAAGGTTTTATAATTCAAAATATTGCACCAGGGGGACAGACGACCGGTGCAATGCAATCTAAAAAATAATCCTTCAACGAGCAAACTTACAATCATGCTCCGTTAAAGGATTATTTTTTAATATTTATTTACTGATACCTTTCATTCCTCAGAAGCCTCAGTAACGCTTTCTTTCCGTTTCTTTTTCGTAACAAGCTCCACCGTTAAAAGCACACCTGCAGCTACTACAAAAACAGCCACCCAAATCGCAATTATTTTTGGCATTTTCTCTTCAAGCTCTTTTTTTTGCTTCTCCCGCTCCTCCTCTGTTACCTTGCGCTGTTCCTCTTTTGCAATTTCACGGAACTCTTCCACCGTATTCACGTTGACAGTATGATCTTTGTCGTAAGTATCAGTCCACAACACGTATTTTCCTTCAGATGTTTCGCAAGCAACAGCCTTAACAGAGAAATACGGATCGAAAGTTGAAAAATATTCAGCCCTTGTCACAGTAAGGTTTCTTCCATCCTTTGTCGTAATCACAGATGAATGCTTAAAAAGAGGTGCAACGTATTTCTCCGGCTCTACTTCCGAAAGCACGGCCAGCGGTTTTTCTTCCCTATAGTCTACGTAGCCCCAATAAAACTTTCCGTTGCCATCCGAAAACCAAAAAATCGGTACTTCATCAATGCCGGTATATTCATTCAATTTGTCAACATACTCACTGGTTACACCGTATTCACGAAAATACAAAACATCGTCAACGTTCTCTTTCAAGGATTTAAAAATTTCCTTTGTATCACCTTGTTTTTCGGCATCACCGATAAAAGAATAGTTTTCATAATCCAAAAGTACTTTAGTTTTTTCATCACCTGAAGAACTTTTACCGAGAACATCCGCTAAAGTCTCCTGTCCTTCTGCATTTGAAACAGCAGTAAAACCGGAACAAATGATTAACATAAAAGCAATCAACACCAACGAAAACTTTTTCATAACACCGCTCCTTTTCTATACATATTACACCTACTGTTATGAATTTAAAATTATTATAATCTACAAAAATAACAAAAGTCAAACAAAGTTTTCGTCCTGCAGGAGAGGTTACATTTTTATATCATTTGCCTATAATCGTTACCAGAAGCTCCTCAAGCTCCTTTAAAATCAGTTCAGGATTCGTTGCCGCCTTTGGTGTTGACAATTTAAAGGACAGCGCTGCCTTGGTGCCGCCTGCGTTTATCGTAAGCCGCCTTTTGTATTTTTCCTCTGCGACCTGTTGGCTTTTTGTGTAGACCGCACTGAACTCCTTCATTGACGAGATAACGAGTTCAAAAGAATCCCCGTGCTGAATTATTGACGATACGCTGCACTTTGCCGCCAAGGCTCTTATCTTCGACACGTGCATAAGATTTATCACGTTCTGAGGCACGTCGCCGCCGAAACGGTCAATCAGCTCGTCTGTAAGGTCTGTAATATCATTGTCGTCACGGACCCGGGCCACCTTCCTGTAGATATCAAGCCTTGTGTTAAGGTCATTTATATATTCCTCAGGGATAAAGGAGCTCACGTTGAACTCCACGTTAATGATGACCTCTTCCTTTATAAGGCCGCCCTGCTCCTCCGTGACAATTTCCGACAAAAGCTTGCAATACATATCATAGCCCACCGCCGCCAATTGGCCGTGCTGTTTTTCGCCCAGCACACTGCCGGCACCTCTTATTTCAAGGTCGCGAAGAGCGATTTTAAAGCCCGAACCAAACTCCGTAAACTCCTTTATCGCCTGAAGCCTCTTGTCAGCATCCTCGCTGAGACGAACGTCGTGAGGAAAGGTAATATACGCGTATGCTCTTCTGTCCGAACGTCCTACGCGCCCTCTTATCTGGTAAAGCTGGGCAAGGCCGAGACGATGGCCGTTTTCCACGATAATGGTGTTTGCATTTGGAAGATCAAGCCCTGACTCAATTATCGTAGTACAGAGAAGCACGTCGTACTCCCCTTTTACAAAGTCATTCATTACCGTTTCAAGCTCTCTTTCAGGCATCTGGCCGTGAGCCACGCCAATACGAGCCTCCGGAACAAGCTCTGACAGTGCAATCCGCTTTTCCACTATACGCTGCACGCTGTTAAAAAGGTAAAAAACCTGTCCGTGGCGCGCCATTTCCCTGTAAATCGCATTTTTTATAACCTCAGTATTCATTTCAATAACAAAGGTCTGGACGGGACTCCTGCTCTTGGGAGGCTCCGTAAGAAGACTTATATCACGGATTCCCGAAAGAGACATGTGAAGGGTCCTCGGAATCGGCGTTGCCGATAACGTGAGAATATCCGTACCGGGCCACTTCATTTTGAGTTTTTCCTTTTGCATTACCCCGAAACGCTGTTCCTCGTCAATGATTATCAGGCCAAGATTGTTAAAAACAGCCTTTTTTTGCAGTATGCTGTGAGTGCCGATAATGATGTCGATTTTGCCTCTTGTAACGTCAGAAAGCACCTGTTCACGCTCCTTGGGAGATCTGAAACGGCAAATGTAGTCCACGTTAACCGGATACCCCGAAAAACGCCTTGAAATGTTGTTGTAATGCTGCTGAGCAAGCACCGTTGTAGGCACGAGAAATGCCACCTGCTTGCCGTCAAGAACCGCCTTGAACGCAGCCCTTACCGCCACCTCCGTCTTTCCGAAGCCCACGTCACCGCAAAGAAGCCTGTCCATTGGCATAGGACTTTCCATATCCGCCTTTATTTCCTCAACGCATTTCAGCTGGTCATCCGTGGGTTCATAATCAAAAGCGTCCTCAAACTCCCTTTGCCACGTGCTGTCCGAGGAGTACGCAAAGCCTGTAAGCTTTGACCTTCTTGCATAGAGCTCCGCCAGTTCCTTTACGTATTCCCGCAGTGAATCCTTCACCTTCTGCTTTGATTTAGCCCAATCCTTGCTGCCCAGGGTGTTAAGCTTAGGCGCCGCTCCCTCAGAGCCTATAAATTTGTGTATCGTGTCAATCTGGTAGGAAGGGAGGTACAAAACGCCGTCCTCTGCGTAATTAATAACGATGTAGTCCTTCAGCACGCCCTCAACGCTTATGCTCTTAAAGCCGTTAAAACGGCCTATTCCGTGCACGTCATGTACCACAAGGTCCCCAGGCTTTATATCCGCAAAGGTCTCAATATCAGACTCTCTTTTTGACTTGGCCTTTTTCGCTGCCGCCTTTGACGTAAAGCCTGCGTCACCCATTACCGCCATTCCAAGCTCCGGAATTTCAAAGCTTCCTGAAAGATTTCCCACGATAATGCTGTAGCCAAGGCCTGCCCCCCGATCCTCCACAAGGTCACGAAGCCTCTCAGCCTTTCCCTTGCTTCCCGCAAGGAGACAAACAGAGTATTTTTCCTTTTTCCAACGATCAAAAAGCTCGTCAATTATCCTTAAATTGCCCCCCGGGTCGCCCACAGTTTTAACCTCAAGGGACAGTCCCTTCTCTTCCGGAGGACAGTAGTTTTCAAGACTTACACAGACGTACTTATCAAGTTTTTCAGAAAGCTCCTCCGGAGACATATAAAGATTGTACAGCGGCTCCAGAACACCTATGGTGCGGTCAATGGACTCACATACTTTTACGTGTTCATCAATCACCGTTTCCGCCGTC
The DNA here is from genome assembly GCA_017625675.1 of Clostridia bacterium. Taxonomy (GTDB): domain Bacteria; phylum Bacillota; class Clostridia; order UBA1212; family UBA1212; genus RGIG8523. Next base: position 21,019 of record JAGAKK010000018.1, read on the forward strand.
CTCATCACGCTTTCGGGCTCTTCCACAAAAACAACCGGCTCATTTACGTAGTCAAGGGCAGAAAACTCCCTTCCGATGATAAACGGAATATACCTGTCCTCTCCCGGAAAGTCAAGACCTGCTCTTATGCTCTCAATGTCCGCCCGTATTTTTTCCCCTATCTGTTTCTTTTCCGCAAGGCTCTCTATTCCCGAAAGCTTTTCTTCAAGGGACTGTTCAATACGAAGGCATACATCCTCCCTGCTTTCAGAGGACGAGCTCATACTCTTCTCGCTGTCTGCAAGTATCTCAACACTTTCGGCATAGTCAACGGTTCGCTGTGTCATTATGTCAAACACACGGACAGAATCTATTTCATCTCCGTAAAACTCGATACGGTAAGGATTTTCTGAAGACGTAGGAAAAATATCCACCACGTCGCCTCTCACCGCAAATTGCCTCTTGCCGTCAATGATATTTACCCTTGCATAACCGATTGCCGACAAATTATCCGCAAGCTCAAACGGCTCGATAATATCCCCCGTTGAAAATTTAAGGCTTCCGTATGCCGCAGTCTTGGGCGCAGGCATAAACTGCATCAGAGTTTCAACAGAGAGCACCAACACACTGTAGTCACCCTCTGCAAGCTTTTTAATTACCTCCATACGGCGGTACTCAGTTTCGCTGCTCTTTGCAAGGGCATCGTAAAACATATACTCTGAATGCTCAAGGTACAGGCTCTTTCCGCCTGACAGAAAATTAAAGTCGCCATGGGCTCTTCTTGCCGCATAATCATTTGGGGCAACGTAAACCATTTTCTTTTCGGGCGCACTTATTGAAAGGGCCGCAAACGACACGTAGGCCGCCCCTGCATTTTCCACACCTTTAAGAGTTAATTTCCCTTGTTTCTTAACAAGCTCCTCCCTAAGGGTTTCAAAACCTTTCCATTTTTTTATATTCAGAAGAATATCTTTAACAGTCACTTTGAATTTCCTCCGGCCTTTCCGTTAAAGCGGTTCATCGCCTTGTCCGTGCCCTCTCCTATAATGGAAACAACAGCCTCCGCCGCCCTTTCAAAAGCGGGCTTCATCACGTTTTTCATATCATTATCGTCAAAATGCCCCAACACAAACTTCACCATATCCATAAACTCAGGGCGCTTACCAATGCCCACACGCACCCTTGGAAATTTGTCGCTGTCAGTATATTGCAATATGGACTTCATTCCGTTATGGGTCCCTGCGCTGCCGTTTGGCCTTACACGAATAGCTCCCATGTCAATGTCAGTATCATCGTAAATTACGATAAGGTGATCTTCCTTCACTTTAAACCAGCTCATTGCCGCCGAAATCGACTCTCCGCTGTTGTTCATATAAGTTTCAGGCTTCAGAAGCACCAGTCGTCTTGCCTGCCCGTTAATAACGTATCTTCCGTCACCGTACACACCTTTAAACTTTTTCTTCCCTATCTCAATGCCTGTCCTCTCCGACAACGCATCCAGCGCCAAAAATCCGCAGTTATGCCTTGTAGTTTCATATTCAGGCCCCGGATTTCCAAGTCCTGCAACAATCCATATTTCTTCATTATTCCCTTTATCTTTTTTCTTAAAAAACATAGTATTTTCCCTTTCTCAATACAACGACCAAAAGCACGAAACCCAGGCTCTATAGGGGGTATCGTGCACACAAACCATATTCACTTCCCCACAATTATACACAACCGCCGCCCCCTTGTCAATTTAAGTCAACAACTCAATCCGGGCTATCAATTCGATTTGACCCATCGACTTGCTTTGAGTCTTCTCAGTCTTGTTTTGAGTCATCTCTCAGTCTTGTTTTGAGTCAGTGACCTGCCCCCTGACTCAGTCAAAAAAACGCCTTATTTATCAACTTTTTGGATTTTTGAGGGGCACTTTGGTTCCGCTTTGAGTCAGGGGGCAGGTCACTGACTCATTGTATTTTTTGCATTAAGATTGACAATAATATCAAAAAAAGAGAGCCACAGCGTCTGACGCCGTGGCTCAAAGAAAAGGAGAACCTTTATTATGAGCAAAAAATTATTTTACCAAGAAGATGACTATTTTGAGGAATTTCCGCCCTATGACAATGACAAGGAAGAATTCGGCGGAGACGATTATTTTGAGAGTATCGCCTCTTACAACGAGTGCACCGGCCTTATCCCCAACGGCATTGCCGACGATTTTCAGGGCGAGTCCTACAACGACCTATATTCAAACATACACCAGCCCAAGGGTCAGGACCCCGAAAAAACAGAGGCACCGCAAAAAGAGGTCAAGCAGTAAACCGGTCGGACTTCCTTATCTGAAAGAAAATATACACGCCAACGCAGATAATGACGGAAACCAAAGAACCTAACGGAGAGGCAAGGCCCATAGGGAACAGAGTTTCCGGGGCAAACCGCTTTGCGGCAAAATACGCCCCGGGAATCCTTGCCAGAACAATTGACGCAACGTTGTGCACAAAAGACACCATTGACATTGCATAAGCGCAGAAATAACCGCTGAAACAAAAGTGAATTCCTGCAGGCAAGCAGTCCCATACGTAAGACCGCAGGTATTGTCCGCCGTACTCAATTACAGCAGGCTCGTTTGTAAAAAGCCCCACCAAAGGCTCCGCAGTAAACTGACACACCACCGCCGCCAGAAGCCCAAAGCCTGCGGTAATAAACACACCGTACCAAAGAACCTTTTTTGCCCTGTGGTGCAATTTCGCCCCCACGTTCTGGGCGCAAAGGGCAGACACCGTAGAAAGCATCGTTGACGGCACCAGAAAAAGCATGCCGATAATTTTTTCAGTTATTCCTACAGCCGCGGCAATATCCGGCCCGTAACTATTGGCAATGGCCGTTATTATAAGAAACGAAACTTGTATAAAGGAATCCTGGGCGCACACCGGCAAGCCGATCTTTAAAATGTCACCCATCATTCTCTTCTCAGGTATCAGATCCCCTTTCGACACCTTCACACCCATTTTCCTGACCTTAATGGCAATCAGCGCAATAATTACGCTCAAGGTCTGTGAAATCACCGTGCCCAGTGCAGCCCCCGCCGCCTTCATATCAAGCACGCCAATAAAAACAATATCCAGCGCAACGTTCGTTATGCAGGCAATGGCAATGAAATACATCGGACTTTTGGAATCTCCAAGCCCCCTGAAAATCGAACTTATAATATTGTAGGCAACAATAAATGGCACCCCGGCAAAGCAAATAATCAAATAGAGCGTCGTCTGATAAACGGACTCCTGAGGGGTCTGCATAACGTTCACAATAGGTTTTGTAAACAAAATAAGCAATGCCGTAAGCAAAAGCGCTACCCCAATAAAAAGGGTCACAGTATTTCCGATAGCCTTCGCTACACGCTTCTTCTCCCCTGCTCCCAAGGAACGGCTGATAATAACCGTAGAGCCCATGGCAAGGCCAACCACCACGACAGTCACCATGTGCATCACCTGGCTGCCGGAGGATACTGCCGCAGTAACCGCAGAGCCGTTAAATTGGCCTACGATAAACATATCCGCCAGCCCGTACAGCGTCTGCAACAGGTAAGACAGCAAATAAGGCCCGGAAAATATTGCAATATTTTTTAAAACGCTACCTTTTGTGAAATCATTCTGCATTTTATATTAAGCTTCCCTAATTATTTAATTGATAAAAAAACAACGGGAGTAATAATAGCACAAAAAAATAAAAATGTAAATTGACAATATAATTGAATCAAAGAATTTTTGTGTTAAAATATAATTAATATTTAGGAAGGATGCAAGATGATATGCGAAAAAAAATATACCAAACAGTACACGTTTACGACAATTCCAAACTCAGCATAACATACAAATACATAATGATATTTTTTATTATACTGAGCCTTATTCCTCTTACCTCAAAAAGTGAAAATATGTTTTTTACAATCTCAGAAATGGTATGTCTCGGAGTTTTTATTATTGACTTTATGTTAAGGTGGATAACTGCGGACTACAAGTTTGGAACAGATAGCAAAAAAGCATTTATTAAATATCCTTTGAGAATAATTTCTTTCATTGATATGGTTTCAATTTTTGCCCTTTTTTGTTCTGTTTTTAACTTATTCAACAATTCTAAATTAGTCGGAATACTGACTGTTTTCAGAATCATTCGTATTCTCAGATACTCAAAAAGCGTCCGAACCATCCTCAATATATTAAAGAAATCAAAGAAACCTTTATTTGCAGTGGGCAGTTTAGCACTTGGGTACATACTGCTGTCAGCAATTATCGTTTTCAACGTAGAACCGGACTCTTTTTCCACTTTTTTCGAAGCAATATACTGGTCTACGATTTCCCTCACCACAGTTGGTTACGGTGACATATATCCCATAACAGCCTTAGGCAGGACCGTCGCAATGCTCTCTTCTTTCTTTGGCATTGCAATAGTTGCCCTCCCCGCAGGTATCGTAACTGCCGAATATCTAAACTCAATAAAAAAAGAGGATGTATAAAAAACACGGCGGAGCAAAATCGCTCCGCCGTGAACAGCATATACGGGCTATCATTATCTTAGAACAGGCCATTTCTGCCAGTCAGAGCATTGGGCACAAGCCTGACGCTTCTGTCCCTTCCAGCCTCCGCTCAGAATTCCGCACCGGCCTTCTACCGTTCCGCTTGAAACAATAGCATATTGACCAAAATAGTCGCAATCTCTCGGACCAATCCAAAACGCACAAGTTGCACATTGTTTCCATGTGCAGGGGTATTGTTGAGACACTATTATCCTCTCCTTTATATATTGCTTTTTTTATTATAACACACCCGGTCCTGAAAGCACAACTGTCACATTTTCAGGTGTTCCATTGTCATTGCAACTCTGTCGCTGATCTTCACCGTGCCGATGCCGAAAATTGACGTATGAAGCGTGTCATGTATTGACTCCGTCCAATACGGGTCAATGCTGTTAAAGCCGTTGGCCATACCCAGAACCGAGCCCACCGTTGCGCCGTTGCAGTCGGTGTCAAAGCCTGTCTCAACAGACATACATATTGATTTTCCGTAGTCGCCGTTGCCGTACAATAGCGACGCCGCAACTATCATTGCATTGGATATAGTGTGGCACCAATCGTGTCCCGAATGCTCATCATATTTCTTATGAATTTCCGCAAAGCATTCCTGAGAGGATTTGCCGCTTGCATAGAAATCCAGAACCCATAGTATCGACTCATAGAGCCTTGACGTGTAAGGTATCTGCGCCAGGCCGCCTCTTATAATATCCTCTATACAATTAGTTTCAGCAGCCACCGCCAGCATTGCCGCCACGAACATTTCGCCGTAAATTCCGTTTTTCACGTGGGAGATTGAGGCATCTCTCCAAGCCATATCCGCAGCAGTTTCCGAATCACCGGGGTTTATGTAGCCAAAATAATCAGCCCTTATCTGCGCTCCAATCCATTCACGGTATGGATTTTTGTATATCGCAGAGGCAGGAGGCGTAAATCCCTTGACAAAGTTACAAAAAGCAACTCTTTCCGCGGTGCAATACGCGTCCTTTGGCTGATAACGAAGCCAAGCTCTGGACACGTCAAAGGGCGTAAAATCTCTGCCGTACTTTCTTATTATCTCCTGATACAAAACCGTATAATTCGTATCATCGTCCACAGGCATACCGCAGGAATCATCTACGTACTGTCTGCCTGCAAAACCAAATTTATATTTATTGATAATTTCCTCAGTCAGGTCACTGCGTAGCACGTATCTGTGCAAGGGATAATTGTCGGTCTCCTTCAGGAAGGGAATCAGCTCATCCGTGCGAATACATTCTATGGGCTTTCCAAGCATACAACCGCAAATTCGCCCGTACCAGGCGCCCTTAATTTTTTCTTCAATACCAACACCTGACGATTTTTTATAGGAGTATGCTTTTCTCAGGTCTTTTATGGCAGCAAGGTCAGAAGGCTCAATATATGGATACTCTTCTTTTTGCTTTGCATTGCTCACAACCTCGAACAACACGTCTCCCAATTTTTTCTTGATTTCATCCTGAGGTAACCTTGACACGGAGAAAAAGACATCCTTGTACTGTTCCAGATCCAGCCCCTCTTCAATGGATTGCGTATATTCTATCAAAAGATTTGCAGAGTAAAACTCCCAATCGTGGATATTTTCATATTGCGGTTTGATTGCCTTTGTGGTCTTCATTTCTTCAACAACTCTGTTCTCATTTCCGAGTATCAATGCGTCCAGAGAAACACCGAATTGTTTTGAGATTTTAATCAATTTATTGAGTTCAGGCACAGAATCACCGTTCTCCCATTTTTGAACGGACTGCTGTGAAATGCCAAATATCACTGCAAACTGTTCCTGTGACAGCCCTGTGCTCTGCCTTAATTTCTTTATAGATTCACCTATGCTCATTATTACCGCCTCCTTGTTTCTATGTATTTTACAATTGATTTAACAAAAAGGCAACAAACTGACAATAGTATTTTTCACAACTGTCAGTTGTGACTTTTTTAAGGCATGGTGTAAATCATCCCTGAAAGTGCAAGCGATAAGAACTACACGGTGTTTCCGAAACTCAGAGAATTTGCAGTTACATATTTGCCTTTAAGACTTCTTTATACCGCCTGTAAGATTTTACAATAACAACAATATAGGTGATTCCGATTATTTTTTCTTTGTTCTCTTTGCGAAGATAGGTTTTCATTATCAGCTCACCCCAAATTGATTCGGTTTATATTTTTGTCTGGTCTGTAATCGAAATAAAATAGAGGGTTTCATCATTGGAATCCCAAATTCCAACTTCAAAGCAATACCATTCACTAAAATTATTGCAGTCAAAGTCAAACTTGTCTTTTCCGTCGCAAACACCGCTTATAACATAGTACCCATCTTCAATGCCTTTGAAATTGTACTGTTCATTTGCTCCACTTGTTTCAAGTAAGTTTTCAATCATGCTGTCATAAGGAAGTGTTTTCCAATTATCAGAATTGATAATATCATTTTCTACAAACTCGCCCGCACCCTCTAAATCCAGATAGCGGATGGTTAATTCATTGCCATCAGGGTCGGTATAAGAATAAATTATTTTTATATCAGAATCCTTTAAATCATCTAAATCAACAGCTAAGCATTCTTCCATCATTTCAATTTGTGATGTAAATTCCATTCCAAAAAACTCTAAAACAGACCCGCCAAGAATTCTGTTACAACCGACAAGAGATAGTATCGTAAATAATGATATGATAATCGTCGCTATTCTCTTCACAAAACCACCGCCTTTGATTTATTATATCACATTTCATTTCTAAAGTAAATCTTGGAGAAATGTATAATATATGAAGGCAACAGGTGTTGTTACTCCCTACGGAACTGAAAAGTACGATAAAGCTTTATAAATAACCGGGATTTCGGACGATTTTTGAAGAAAGCTTTTAGACAAAACTGCAAAATAAACTTAATTATATATTTTTTAGGGAGCAGAGAGATCTGCTCCTTTTTGTATTTATATCGAAATATTGATTTTTAAGGTTTAATGTGGTAGAATAATTATGCCAAACCAATTGAATATAAACTAGGGGCGATTTTTGACTTCAAGGATATTTGCGCCTTTTTTTTTGCATACTCATTTTGTGAATTTGATAAAAATGCAAATTCCATCAATGTGAGTGTGCTTATTGCCCTTTATATTGAATTGGTTTGGCGACTATCGGAGTTTGCGTTTTTTATGCGTCTACTTCGGTGGGCGCATTTTTTATTTTCGGAGGAATTTATGAAAAAATACGAAATTGAAAAACAGGGACAAATTGAGTTCTTTGAGACATTTAGAATTGATTATCAAAATAACAATGTTTTAATTGATTATACAGATGGTGTCTGGAAAGGAAATTTATTAGAGTTTAAGTTAAATATATCAAATATTAATAAAGTGCTTTTTCAAGCAATAAAATATTTATCAAAAATGAGAATTAGAGGCGAATCGGTACCCGCAAATATTTTGTTAATATCCTTAAATCAACAAATATGCTATTATTTTAAGTCGGAAGATTATTTTGACGAAATACATAAAGTGTACTTTGGCGCTTCGAGCAAAAACAATGATAGTTTTATAGGTGGCGCTTATATTAAAAAAATTGATTATTCAAATCAAGAAGGTGTTGTAGATTTATTGAATTTATTGCGCATGTCAAATTATCTGCCTATTGATATAGATGAAAATTGCATTGTTGGTTGGGCAGAACGTTATTATTCTTTCTATCCCCAAGCAACTAAGGGTGATTTTATAGGAGACGACACTGGGAAAGTAAAGGTGCTTGGTGAAATTAGAAATCCAAAATTATTTAAGGGGTTAATAAATCCATACACAAAAAAATCAAATGAAAAATTTAAGTATTTAATGGATAAATTAAATGATAAACTAAGAAAGAAAACATTAGGCGCATTTTATACGCCTATTCCATATTGCCTAAAGGCAAAGGAATTATTAGACTTAGCAATAAAAAACATTCCAGAAGGAAACGATTATATTATCCTAGATAGATGTGCAGGGACAGGGAATCTTGAATCTGTCCTTACAGATGAACAACTTTCTCATTGTGTATTGTCTACCTACGAATATTATGAATATAAAGTCTTGTGTGAAAGATTGGCGGATAAGGTGCGTTTGATTATTCCTCCTGTAGAAATGGAAGACACTTATAATTGTGGTTTTGTGAGTTGTGCTGATGCAATGTCGCAATCATATATAAATAATCCTTTAATAAAAAAATATATTGATAATCCAAAATGTAATGTAATTATGTATGAAAATCCGCCATATAATGATACGTCGAGTATAACTGGCGAATATGATGACAACGGCAAAAAATATACAACAAGGAATAAAGATTCGTTTGTTTTTCAAGAAATGTCGAAGGTAAAAAACAAATTTAGAAACTCTAATATAAGTACTGTTAGAGATTTTGCTAACCGTTTTATCTGGAGCGCATATGAATATTATTTAATAAAACCAAACGACTCTTATATTGTATTTAGTCCCGTAAAATATTTTAAATCATTAGGTATTATACACGATGATAATAAAAAGTTTGTTAAAGGATATATTTTTAATAGAAAGTGGTTTCATGCAACGCCTTCGGGAATAAGTTGTGTTTTGTGGAATAACAAAAAAAGTACTGAATCTAAATTCTTATTTGAAGTATTTGATATAGATGAAAGTGAAAACCTGCACGAGTTACCTTCTGTTGAGGTTAAGAAAATAAATAAAACTTTTAACAATTATCAGGAAAAATATACAGGAACAAATCCTTGTGGGTTGGCATGTAATAGTTCTGGGTATGAAGAAGTTAATAAAAAAATTGAAACAACAAGTTATGACGATGATAATATTTTAGCTTATTTTTGTCTGGTTTCTGCAAGTTTTGATTTAGGTAGACTAGCTTACTTTAATGGCAGGGGCTTTTACCTGACAAAAGATAACTTTTTTCATAAATTACCTCTATTTTGTGCAAAAAAATATCCACAAAATATATGGTACGAAAAAGATGTTGTTTATGTTTGCTCTGATAAAGGAGATGAATATACTAAGGATATTAACCTTTTGAAGAGCTCGCTCATTTATACTTGCTTATCTTCAATGAATCATTGCCTTTCCTTTACAGCAAGCAACGATAAAACGTATTTGAACGAATTGTGTTTCGACAAAGGCACCTTATCAAGCGAGAAGTTAAGCACTTTGAATTTATCGCAGGAAGAACAAGATTTGATGCAATTGTGGAATCTGATTTTGGCATTATCTAGAGAAACGAAAAATTACAATCCCGACTATAAATATGGTGTTTATCAAATATCAAATGAGTTAAATACATATAAAATAGACGATGACAATAATAAAATTTATGATTATAATGAACTCAATGGCTATTTAGAGGTTTTAAAAACTAAAGTGAAGGAGTATTATGAAAAGAATATATCTCACTTGTTATTTAAATACGAATTGTTAAAATAGCGTTTTTTTTTATTCAATCGGTACGGGTTTATTGTATAAATCTCCTTTGTTGACAGATAATAAAGATGTTATCGAATCAGCAAAGGAGTTTTTGTGTATGAAAGCAGCGTGGTGTTTCCGCATCCGTGAAGAATATCACTTTAAAAGATACATAAACCGACTCTTAAATTCTTGGTATAAATCTCCCCTTTTTTACAGATAATAGCAATGTTATCAAATAAACAAAGGAGTTTTAATTGTATGAAAGCAACAGGAATCGTGCGTCGTGTAGACGAATTGGGACGAATTGTTATCCCGAAAGAAATCAGAAGAACATTGCACATAAAAAACGGCGACCCGCTTGAGATATATACAACGGAAAGCGGCGGCGTAATATTGAAAAAATACTCTGCGTTAAAGGATTTAAGTGACTTTGCGGCTCAATATGCAGACAGCCTTGCCAAAACCAGCGGCCACACGTTAATGATAACGGACCGTGACGTTGTTGTGGCAGTTTCAGGCGCCTCAAAGCGCGAATATCTTGACAAGAAGATAAGCCGCGCCCTTGAAAACATTATGGAGGATCGCGACACCGTAATTAATAAAGGGCACAGCGACAGAACAGTCAATATCCTTGAGGACAAGGACAGCGAGATTTTCAGTTCACAGGTAATAACACCGATTCTTGCTCACGGGGATGCTATCGGCACGGTAATGATGTTGTCGGCGGACAAAAAGGCAACCTTCGGGGAGCTGGAAACAAAGCTTACACAATCCGCGGCCAATATCATCGGTCGCCAATTGGAACAATAAAATCAGAATGCGTGACAGGGGGCAGGTCACTGTCACAAAAAATAAAACGTGACAGGGGGCACTCAAAAAAGCTGGCATTTTGTCGGCTTTCGGCGAGTGTCCCCTGTCACGCAGAAAAAAAGATGACAGTGACCTGCCCCCTGTCACGCCCCCTGTCACGCCCTCAAAAAAACTTCTTTAATATGTTTTTGCCTTGTGGTATAATCTTCTGTAGACAAAATTTGATTATACAGAAAGAGGTAACACAATGAATAGAATATTTAAGAATATTGCCATAAAAGGAGTTGCGGTTGCGGAAAAGATACGAAAAAGAAGGAAGAAGCCACAGAAAAGCCTGCCGCTACGGACAGCGCCGGAGAGTCCTCCATTGAAAAAAGTTATTTTGAATACGACCTCAGCTATATGTCCCTTGGACAGTATAAAGGTATAAAAATCACGAAAGACCTTACCGTCAGCGACAACGAAATTGCCCAAGCCTATTATGACGATTTAAAGAGCATTTCAAGCTTTAATACTAAGCACGAGAGCGGCAAAACCGTTTAGGCGGATATTTATAAAAAGCTTACTGCAATGTACGAAAAAAGCCGCGCAATAAAGAAAAACGACCTTATTTACTTTGACTATGCAGGATACCTTGGAGACGAAGCCTTTGAAGGCGGAACGGCAAAGAATCAGGAGCTCCTTATCGGCAGCGGAAACTTTATTCCCGGCTTTGAGGATGCGGTTATCGGCCATACTCCCGGAAATGAGTTCAGCATTGACGTGACCTTCCCCAAGGATTACCACGCAGCAGACCTTGCCGGCAAGGCGGTAGTTTTCAAAATTACGGTCCACCATATTTACCCTGAAATTTCAGAGGAGTCCGTCGCCCTTCTTGGAGAGGCATACAAGCTGAAATTTGAGAAAGAGGCGGCGCAAAGCAGTGAGGAAAAGGTTTATAAACCCAGCTTCACAGATAAGAGCAGCTACGAAAAATACGTTGTTTCCGTGCTTAAAGCAAAAAAAGAGCAGTCCTTCAATGAGTCAAAAAGAAATCTTGTGCTCAACGCCATTGTGGAGAATACGAAGTTTACAAGTTATCCTCAGGATATAATTGACGATTACGATGAGATTGTTGAAAAGCAAGCCGAGCAGTACGGAATTGAAAAAGACGTTTTCCTCTCTTATTTTTACGGAATCGGCACCGAAGAACAGTACACCGAGTTTTTGCAGAAGCAAGTCAGCTCTGAGTGTGTCATTATCGGCATCATCCAGACTGAAAAATTTACAGTTACAGAGGATGAGATTACAAAATCAGCAGAGGAAATCGCAAAGCAATACGGCTTTACTACTGTGGAAGAACTTTATAAGCAGGTTCCTAAGGTCTCTGTAGAAAATAACCTCTTGTCAAACAAGGCGCTGGATTTTATCACTGAAAATGCGGTAATTACAACTATTGACGAAACCAGTAAAAGCTGATTTTTGTTAAGACAGGAGTTAAACTATGGACTTCAGACCTCTTACCATAAATGATGCAGAGGCGATAAGGCCGTTTTTTCAGAATCTACGTTCACGCACCTGCGACCTTACGCTGGGGTGTATGCTTATGTGGAGCGACTTTTATCGTCAGGAGTATGCTATTTCTGAGGATATACTTTTCGTTGCATATTATGATGAAAACGGCGAGAAATACTATGCCTTGCCCATTG
>JAGAKK010000019.1 GCA_017625675.1 Clostridia bacterium
GTGTTTACTTACGATATCACCGTCCGAAACGATGCTATCGTACTGTCTGCGGAAACGATCAGAATCAATTCTCGCAATATATCTGCGGTATGTATCGTTGAGACTATGGAACTTTGCCTCTGCATATGTGTGCAAACTCTTGATACATTCGTCATCTGCCGCGAAGATAATCACGTCGATCTTGTAAGCATTCGGCTCGTCCACATCAAAATACTGACGACCGTATTCGTTTGCTACGCCCTCGCTTCCGAGCTTGGTTTCGGCAAGACGGAATTGACGATCAATATCGGTATCGGTGGTAGTAAACAAATCGTGAATCGAGTAGTTATCAACCGTTTCTCCAAACACATCGAATATTTGCGTAGAGAGCTTAAACTGCTGAACCATATCCGCAAGCTCGTCATATCTTCCTGCTGCCTTCAAGCCTTCAGTATGGTCGTGGATCATACGAACAATATCAGCGATAACTTCCTTGGATGCCGTTTTGCAAAGCTCGGTCTGAGTGAGCAAACGAGCCATCTTATAAAGCGATGCACGATAGTTGGAAATTCTTACACTTCTGACATCATAAGTCAAAAGACCGTAATCGTTGATAAACTTCATTACTGCTTCACGGTCAAAGGCATCTACAAATTCTTCAACCTCCACAGCAGGCGCTTGTTCGGTAGTCGCAGGAGTTTGATTTGCATTAACGGTAGCAGATGGTGTGTTCTCCGTACTTGTATGTATCGGAGTTGTTGCGGGTGTATTCACAACCGGTGCAGAAGATGTGACTGTGGGAGCAACACTCACAGATGATACAGGTGCTTCACTTGTAGTGGAGGTCACTTCCTCAGATGTGGGCGTATCAAACAACGTCATCTGTCCGGGAATGCTATGATTCGTAGGTGTGCGCTGTCTTGTCGGTCTGATCGTCAGCGTTTCATATACTCTTTCCTCAAGAGACTCGCCAACAATATCTGTAGGAATGTTGCCGCCCTCGGTACTCTGCAATTCCTCAACAACCTTTTTAACGGTTTCTGCATCAAAGTATGGCAGATAGAGGTGTACGTCATTGAGAACTTCGTCTACCAAAATTCTCGTTTGCATAGGAGTACGTACCATACGACCGAGCAACTGCGCGATATAGGTTGCATCCTTTGCGTGACGGAAGGACATCATAGTTTCAGCTCTTGGGCAGTCCCATCCCGTAGAAAGGTTTTCCTTGAAGAAAACAACCTTGATATTTCTATCCTCTGCAATGCGAGAGGGTTCTTCATAACGTACGTTTAAGCCATTTACAGTAATAGACGCAGAAGTCTGTCCAAACGTGTGTACTACCTCACCCTCGGAAAAATGGAATCCCGTTCTTTCCTCAATCTTGCGAAGGCAATCGTCAAGATCGGTATCGGATATGCGATCACCCGTGCTGCTCAACACTTGAACAACGAAAACGGGATTAACGTAAGCATAATGCTGTTCACGGCAATACTGCGTCCAGTGATCCCATTTTTCTTTCCAATCGTCCGCTGCTGCTTGAAGAACCGCCATATCTTTATTGAGAGAGCTTTCCTCGGGATAGGTAATAACGATTCTATCCTTCAAAAGTCCCGAAGCGCGAACCTCATCTGCTGTTACTACGACTTTGTGTATCGTAGATGACGTTCCCTCAACAAGACGGTTAAAGCGCTCGGAGGTAGCAGACATACCGATAACAACGGGCATAGGAGCAAGCTTGTCCTCGGAACTACCTTTAAGGAATTTTTGCATGATGGTGGTTGCGCGACTTGCTTCACGACCTTGCATTCCTCTGTGCGCCTCGTCGATGATAAGATACAAACGGTCGCTCTTTTCACGCGCAGTGTTAGCGAGAGTTTCCCAAATCGTATATTGTCTTGTGTCACTATGCTTGGTCAAGTTAGAGCTTTTACCAAGCTTCTGCGTGTTGAGAAAATAGATATGTCCATCGTCCAACACCTCACGATCAAAGGTTTCTTCCGTAATAGTGACGCACTGATCAAGACGGATTTTGTCCGCTTTCAAATCTATTTTTTGCTTGGACTGCTCGTTTAACTGCGGGGAGTCGGAAAGCCATACAAAGATGGCATTCTGCTGATCGGGATAGATATCATCACCGAAATAGATAGACTCTATCAATGATGCCATAATAATGGTTTTACCCGCACCTGTTGGAGCAGTAAATGAAACTACTTGCGGTGAGTGCGTACGGCGATAGCTGCCAAGTGCCTCTGCACTCTGCATTCTCAATCCCGCAAGGGCCTTTTTCTGAAAAGCAAATAATTCTACTTTCATTTGTTACCTCCCAGTATTAATACGGAAATTATCGAGGTAATCTCTGTATAACTGATATGTTTTTTTGCCCTCAAACGCCGCAATCATTTCACGGTATCCGGGTTCGGAGTCGGTTACAATATAAATCGTTTTGATCTCGGGATGCTCTGCAATCTGTTTTTCAAACGTCATATAGGACATTTCATCAATCAATACTGCAAACTTGTTTTCGGGAAGGATCAGCATATCGAGAATATCCTCGCTAACAGTAGGACATTTGCCGATTGCACCCGCTTTCATCCACAGAGTCGGAAGCATTTCCTTGAACTGTCTGCCGAGAGCAACCGAAGTCTTGTCAAGGAATCCAAGTTTGAAGAAGGCGGCATTGGCTTTAAATCCACAAGACATATTGAATTTGACGGGAACGGTTTGGGTTATTGAGGTGAAATTCTCTCCAATCCAATATTTAACTTTTTTAACCACTTTGGCATTGACTGTAACAACAATAAATTCCGTAATATGTTCCATCTCAAAAAGGTCATTCAACCAATCATCAACAAAAGAATCATCTAACAATATAGACACCGTATGTTTCTCATCATCAGAAACAATGTACTTGGTGTCGCCTTTCACCAAGGACGCCGGCAAAATATTCTTTGACGCCATGGATACAAATTGCTTTTTATCTGATAGATTCCAATCTATTATGGAATTCGCAAATTTTATTTGTGTTATTTTGCGCTTTTGTTCCTTGGTTTGTGTTAATGTGGTAAAATATGTATCATTTATAGGTTTGCCATCAACATCAACACCCAATATCGAACATTTGGTTCGGGGCCATGTTACGTAATGGGCTATGCCTCGATTTTCCCACTCTTCACTTCCTTGTTTAATTCCGCGAGATTCAAAATCCTTACGTTCGTCTTCGGAAATCTCATTGTTTGTTACAAGAATGCACCTACGATGTCCATTATCCTCAGCATTTAGAAGATTTATCGCATGCAGAGTTGTTCCAGAACCAGCAAAAAAGTCTACAACTAATGCATCGAGTTTATTGCCAACAAAAAATCGAATCGTATCGTGTACGGAATAAAGAGATTTTGGGAAAGAAAAATGGTGACCCGGAAGTATTTTTTTGATAATGTTGGAGCCAAAATCATATGACTTATGGGTGCTTTGAAACCATACACTTTTGGGCGGAACCACTTCGCCTTCCGTTCCAATGTGATCGATATTTAATGACCCGTCTGGACGTTTTCCATTAACCTCAATTTCTCCAGACTCAATACGCTTTTGCATTCCGGATCGTATATAAGAAAATGTCCAACGATTATGAGCTTTATCGTAATCATTGACTCGCAAATATCCTTTGGATACCCATTCGCGTGTGGTAGAAGGAATTGCTCCCCAAATAGACTCCAGCCCGTGAGAGTTAATCGGGAAAACTGCTGTTGTCCCTTCAACTACAGGAAAATCTGATGGCTTATTATGTAGTTCCATAGGTTCGCCTACAGCTACAATCGATTTTGTTTCCTCGTTAATGTATATAGGAAAAAACTGCTTATTAGTGGATGAGCGTAGGTTGTTAGGTCTATTGAATCCGTACCAAACACGCGCTTTATCATTTTCGTCAGTCGTGCCAAGCATATTATTTTCTGTCTTGACGACAACAGATGATCCCATTCTACAAACAAAGATATATTCCTCAACTCGAGAAAACTCATTATCTCTGTTTGTACCTCGAGGATTAATTATATCGGTAATCATTTGAATATTTGCTTCAGGGAACATTTCCTCAAGTAAACAACCGAGATGCAAATACTCCTTTTCATCTATTGTAATAATTAGAACAGAGTCTTTAGGATTAAGTAATTTCTTAGCAATTTTCAGACGCTTCTGCATAAACGACAGCCACTTACTATGACGGTATGTATCCGCGCCATCAACATAATCGTTATTATATTTCCAATCCTTTGCACCCGTATTGTAAGGCGGATCAATATAGATACAATCTACCTTTCTGGCATATAGATACTCAAGAAGTTGAAGCGCGTGATAGTTGTCGGCTTCAATGAGAGTGTGCCAAAGATCACTATCGGGAGCATTGCAAACACTATCCATCGGCTTGAGATAGGGATAGATCGCATCACCAAACTCTGCCACGGTCACAAGCTCGTTCACCTTAAAGGTCGCAACCTCGTCCGCATCCTTCTTCTTGCACTCTGCCTCATCGCCTTTGATTTTCAGTACTCTGTAAACCTCGCTCACCTTGCCGGTTTTGAGCGCAACAAGAGCACCTCTCTTAATGGGAATGTCATAAAGAGGCGTACATTCGGGCAGATGCTCCTCGAACACGAGTCCAAATTTCTTCTGTTTATTCATTCGGTCAACTTCGGCTTGTATTCTCGCACGAAGCTCCGGATTTTCTATTTGAGCGATCAAATCATTAATTGCTGCCATTTGTGTTCTCCTTTGTTATTAGAGATATCATATCTTAGCTTTATCTTCTAACTCCAATTTCGCAAGTTTTGCTTTTAGAATATCTATTTGAAATTGTATGTTCGCAATGATAAGGTTATTGTCTGCTTGATAAAGATTGATACCACTGCTTTCCGCTTGCTTGAGCTTGGTTGATGCCGCAATTTCAACATCTGTATTCTGTAGGCATGTTATTTTTTCAATTGCATCATTCCGATCAAGAAAACCGGAAATCTGAAATTGACAAATTATTCTTTCGCGTTCGCCAATATCCTTTGCGATAGACATCTTATCGTATTCTGTTTTAATCGGATTGCTCATTATAATATTTCTCCATTCTTAAATTTCACATATATCTACAATTTCGCACTAATTGTTTCACTAATTCTTGACTTGAAGAATAGACATCCGTAGGGATAATGATTATGCCTTAACAAACTTCTGATTTGAACTCTTAGGCTTGTCGGGCATTGTCATTTTCAGTTTTCCATCAGCAACAAGCGGTGCTACAATTTGTGACATCACATGGTTTTTGGATTTGCCGACAAAAGCTACGATTTCCGCTCTGGTTCGGGGAGTTGAACAAAACTCCACGAGCGAATCAGAAACAGGCATTGTTTCGGCAAACAACCCATTTTTCATAACCACCTTAAATTCGCCGTGGACAACGGAGAACAAAGGTGCAGGAAGTCCTGCGTTTGCAAACTCACTGCGCATTGTAGGAATGCCCGAGTATCTATTCTCTGTTACATTCAAAAGCTCAAGCATATTTGCGAGTGCGGCATTTCTTGTTTCGGGACGAACCTTGCCGAGCGCATCAATAGAGATTTTTCCGTACAGGCCACCACTGTTGATAATCTCCATACGGTCGCGGTACATCTCAATGCGAATGGGAACATTTTCTGTATGAACACTGTAATCACGATGTACCAAAGCGTTAAGGATTGCTTCACGAACGGCCTTTATCGGATATTCGGGCTTGTCTGCTCGCTGGCCGTTGTCATTTATGATCGTTTTGGTGCGGCTGTTCTTACGAACAAATTCAACGGCTTCTTCAAGCATATCGGGAATTGCACCGGTGATACGTTTATTATCAATAAATCTCTCACCGTCACCGCCAACTGTTCCTTGCTCAGTTCCGGGGAGTGAAACGGCGGTAATGCAAAGCTGAGGGAAATACGCCTGGGGATATTTCGAGAAGGTCATAAGTCCTGCCAGAGTAGGGATGCCATCATTGGTAATGCCCATTAGCTCCAGGATTTCCTCTTCGGAAACATTCTCTGCAAGGTTCTTTCTCTCGCTTTTAACAGCGGAAAGATACGTGTTCATTCGCTTTTCATCGATCATATTGAGTTTGCCGTTCTCGACAACGCGGATGTCGTCACGAGTTCTCTTGCGAAATGCTTCGTAACTATAAATCTCGTATTCGCTCATTGGCTCGTCGGATTCACCGACGCGCACATAAGAACCTTTGATGCGACCTACACCTTTATAGAATACAGGACGTTCAGAAATATCTACTCCGGGAATTTCAGCAGATACAACGGTCTTTCCGTCAATCTCGCAAACCGTAAACAAAGCACGCACAGCCGGTTCCATTTGCTTACATTGCTCGGTTACTTTTTTCTGAAGATCTTGAGCATCATAGACACCCTTCACAGTATAATTATCCGCTTCATCAACACCAAAAATAATAATGCCGCCTTCATCTTGATTAGAGAATGATGAAAGAGTATCAAACAATCTCGTGGGGCAGCCATGTACCGCTGCCTTTAATTCAATAGTTTGAGATTCAGTTTTTAAGATTTTTATATCTAAAACGATTTTTTTCAGAGCTTCCGTTTGCATGAACGCTTCCTCCTTAAAGATACTGGTTTTATTATACACTATTTGCACAATTAACGCAAGAAATAACGATAAAAGGGAAGAATTAACGACATCGTTAATTCTTATCGTTAATTCTAAATTAATTTGTTGTACCATTCAGCAATACTACATTGTAAGTGGTGCACAAAAGAAAAAAGGCTGAAAAACAGCCCTTTTTTTACAAATTTTCCACAATAAAACACCTTGAAGAATGAGGCGCCATATCAAAAACAATTTTGCCCTCTGCATTAACGGTGAGAGTTTCTGTTTCGCCGCTGAAAACATCCTTAAAAAGATATTTTTCTTTAGCGTTACCGAAATAGTCGCCGGGTACAAACTCTTTCTTGCAAGGCTCCTCGCCCCAATTATACAAAGCGCACAGATACGCCTCATCATTGCCTTTGAGCTTAATATACGTTTCCGTGGCGTAAGGAAATTCAAAGAAATCCTTCGGCCTTGCGGCATCGTTTTCTGTAAGAGAAGAAAGTTCTTCGGAAAGCTCATACACTTTCTTTACAAGAGCAAGCCTTTCGGGTGAAAGCTTGTCAAGTTCTTCATTAACGAGAACATGGCCGCCGCTTGTTAAAACAACAGTCGCCCAGAGCTTTGCCTCGTCGTCGCTTAAAACGAGGGCATCATCCTCGTAGGGCGTTTGATAATCTCTTACCAGGAGAGCATCAGGGTCGTTTACAAACACCTTCTTATGGTAAAAACTTCTGAGAATAATATTCTGCGCATCAAGCTTAATTATCTCAAAAGGCGTAGGGGCGCCGTTCTTCCCTGCTCCGCCCCAGGAAATGTCGGGAGACACTCTTATAGAGTCAAAAACTCCGATAGACTCGCCCACAGGAGCGCCGCAAGAGAGCATGAATTTGTCATCGCCCACAGTTTCTCTGATAAGCTTCGTCCACTTTTTATAGAGCGCAACGGAATAGTCGGACTCATATTGCACCAGTGTTCCGAATGCAACTCTGTACAGAAGATTCGTTATAAAATCAATCTTAAAATAAGTAACGCCGTATTCCTCTGCAGCCCTTTTAAAAATCTCACGGGTCATTTCAAGGACTTTTTCCTTGCCGATATCAAGAGCGTAAATTGCGCCGTTTCTGTCTGCTGTAAGGGCGTTGTCACCGCCGAAGCATTTAAGAAGAGAACCGTCAGGCTGTCTTACTAAAAGGTCATTGAAATTATCAAAATTCTCCGAAGTGTCCCTCACAAGGCCGGGAGCATACCAAAGGCCGAAATCAAGGCCCAGTCCGTCAAGGGTCTTTTTAAGACCTTTCATACCATTGGGGTACTTCTCAAAATTGTCTGTCCAATATGCTCCGAAGGAGCCATCCTTTTGCCAGCCGTCATCAAGCTGGATAAGATTTGCCCCAAGGCCGTAAAGCTCTTTTTTTACGTTCTCAGCCTGCCTTACCACCTTTTCCTCGTCTGCGCTTCCGTAGTAGCAGGACCAGGAGGACCAGCCTTTTGGAATATATTTAAACGCAGGGATTTTGTGGAATGCCGCAAGGTAGTCGGTATACAGTTCAAAGAAGTCGTTGGCAGCAAGGGAATCATCCACGAAAAGCTGCTCTAAAACGTATTTTTCTCCGGCATTTACAGTCTTGTTTTCAAGCTCAAATTCTGCTCTTATTTTTTTGCCTTCCGTAAAACGGAATCTTGTATAAAATCTCTCAAAAGTTGCAAAAGCAAGGTTTACAAAGCCGCCGTCCTCGCCCTTTGCCATAAAAATATCCCTTGCAAAATAGTCCTTGGGACTTTTCTCTTCATCGTACTCAAGAATCCTTGCAAAGGCATTGGTACAGCAGGCCGCATCGTAAAAGAGAACCTTTCCGGAAGGCAGGTCCGCATACAGCGCCCCATAAGAAAGAGCAACGTCCTTTGAAGCGACAAAGGATATCTCAAACGGACAATCGTTACCCTTTGATTTTACATTAACGTCAATTTTAAAATCGTCAAAGGTCAATATAAAAGACAGACCGCTCTTGCAAGCGGCCGCCTCTACGAAATCAATTTTAAAATCTCTTTTCACACCCCAAGCGGTGCAGATCTCAAAAACTCCTGTCATCTTACGTTACCTACTGTTCTGGGGTACAAAATAACGTCTCTGATATTGCTGATACCTGTTACGTACATGAGGATTCTTTCAAAACCAAGGCCGAAACCGCTGTGAGGAACAGAACCGAATTTTCTGAGCTCAAGGTAATCAGTGTATGCGTCAAGATCCATATTGCGCTCTTTCATAGCAGAAAGGAGCTTGTCATAATCAGCCTCTCTCTCGCTGCAGCCGATAATCTCACCTACACCGGGAACAAGAAGGTCAGTAGCCGCAACGGTCTTTCCGTCGGGATTTTGCTTCATATAGAAGGACTTGATCGCCTTAGGATAGTTTATAATAAACACAGGCTTCTTGAATACTTCCTCGGTAATGTAGCGCTCGTGCTCTGTCTGGAGGTCACAACCCCAATCACAAGGATAAGCAAATTCCTTGTCAGCCTTTTTAAGGATATCAATAGCATCCGTATAATCAAGAACTGCAAAATCAGTTTCCACAAGGCTATTGAGCTTATCAAGAAGTCCCTTTTCAAAGTGTGCGTCAAAGAATGCAAGCTCGTCGGGACATTTCTTCAGAATATCCTTTATAATATATTTTATCATATCCTCTGCGATGGCGATAATGTCGGGAAGCTCCGCAAATGCCACCTCAGGCTCAACGTGCCAGAACTCTGCAACGTGTCTGGGTGTATTACTGTTCTCAGCACGGAAGCTGGGACCGAAAGTATATATCTTTCCGAGAGCCATAGCCGCAACCTCGCCCTCAAGCTGTCCGGAAACAGAAAGACCTGCTTTCTTTCCGAAGAAGTCGTTGGCATAATACTCTTGCTCGTCCTTATACTCTGTGTCAAAGCCGTGGGTAGTTACTCTGAACACCTCGCCTGCGCCCTCGCAGTCACTGCCTGTAATAAGAGGAGTGTGAATATATACGTAGCCTCTGTCCTGGAAATAAGTGTGAATAGTGTTCGCCATAACGGAACGCACACGGAATACTGCATTGAAAGTATTGGTTCTCACACGAAGATGAGGCATAGTTCTCAAAAACTCAAGGGTATGACGCTTTTTCTGGAGAGGATAATCCAAAGGACACTCTCCCAGCACCTCAATAGAAGTTGCATTGATTTCTGCGCCGCCCTGTCTTGCGGGAACTGCAACACCCTTTACGCAAACGGAAGTACCAAGTCTAAGTGCGTTCTCGTAGCCTGACATAACAGCCTTGTCGATAACGATCTGCAAATGCTTAAGTGAAGTACCGTCATTGATCTCCAGGAAAGCCACGTTCTTTGAATCTCTGGACGTACGCACCCATCCGCAGACTGTCACTTCTTTATCAATATATGAAGCATCGTTCATTACGTCTTTTATATCAATGTGTTTCAAAATAAAACCCTCCCAATTGAAAGATATACTTTTAGATTATATCCCTTATAAAAGGGCTTTGTCAAGTAAATTACACAGAGTCCTTTATCGCCTTTGGAAAAGAAACAACAGCTTTAAAGAGGTCGCCGTCAATTACAAGATCTAATCTGCCTCCCTGTATTTCACAAAGACTGTCTGCAATCGCAAGTCCTAAGCCGTTGCCCTCAGAGTTTCTTGACGAATCCCCACGTATAAAACGTTCCTTTAGTTCTTCAGCAGATATTTCCAAAGACTCTTTTGATGTATTTTTAAACACAATTTTTATTTCATTATCATACTCCTCAACACTGATATAAACCCTTGTATTTTCCAAAGCATATTTTAATATATTACTCATCAAATTATCCAAAATACGCCATGTTTTTCTTCCGTCTGCCAAAATTTCAGACGTATTCTCCGCTTCTTTAGAAACAATTACAAGTCCCTTTTCTGAAAACCTTGACTCATACTCGCCTATCGCCTGCAATACCATAACACCCACGTTACAGGGCTCAATTTTAAGCTCCGTATTGCCGCTGGTGGCCTTTGACACTTCAATAAGGTCCTCAATGAGTCTTTTTAGCCTTTCCGATTGCCTCAAAAGAACAACCGAATATTCTTTAATATTTTCATTATCACATTTCTCCTTGGATATAAGGTCAGAATAGTTGATAATTGACGTTAACGGTGTTTTTATGTCATGTGACACATTGGTAATCAACTCTGTTTTCATTCTTTCGCTCTTAAGTCGTTCCTCAACGGCTACATTCATTCCCACACCTATTCTGTTAAGCGCTTCTCCATGCTTTTTTACTGCCCCTATCATTTTCTGAGTATCCACTCTGTAACTAAAATCTCCTGATGCAAGGGCTTCTCCGCCTCTTATAAGTTTCTTGGCCATTACCGCAACAGCCACCGTTACACCGAAAAGCACCAACTTTTCAACAAACCAAAATATCATTAAATTGTCAGGCTCCCAGGCATTGGCAACCAGTACAATTGCCTCAATAATTGCAACTGCAAAAAACAAAACAGCAACACGCCACACTGAAGGAATATGCTTTAATGCTTTAAAAAATAATTTAAATAATTTAAACAGTACTGTATTTCTCCACCATTTGCCAAGCTTTATCCTCAGTGCAAAGCTCATACACCAACCGGTGACGATAGCAAGAACCACCACCAGTCCTGCGCCTATAACAACAAAGGCTCCAAGGTCTCCAAAGTTGTAACTAAATTTCCACACTGCACATAAGACAACAAGACTACAGATTCCTGTTACAGCGGTTACAAGGTCAAACGGAATATTTGTACCCCAGCCCGCAACAACATTACCGTCTTCGCTCCGTCTTCCCGAAACACACATGAGATTCACAAAAGAAAACGCAGCAAGTCCCATCAGCACAAGACACAATGCAGGTAACAATATGCGAACATTATACATAATATCAACGACCTTATCCGCCGTGTAGTAATAGTCCTTCACTTTAAAATTTTCTGCCAGCGCAATTGTAACAGTGTACGTTTTTTCTGTTTTAGATTCAGAACTTTCAAAAAAATACTGTTTAGAAAAAACGTTATCACTCTTATGATTTTCTTTATCCCCAAACTCAGCCACAACTGCACCCGACTCTTCTTCAACCAAGGCATAAGTAATGTTTGATTCCTTGAGATATAATTCAATATTATAAAAATCCCCTTTTTCAGCTGCTTCTGCCACGAATAACGCGTCATACCAGACGTGTGAAGAAAATGCCTCCTTTTTGAAAATCTCCCTGTCTGTTATATATACATTTTCAGACAGCATAAACGCTGTGGCAAGCCCCGACAACACAAAAAGCGTCACAGATATTATAAAAATTATAAAGCACAATGCTTTTGCCCACGTGCGGTAAATTAATCCTTTTCTATATTTCATTTATTCAGCACCTCCATTTTGTATCCCTGACCCCAGACAACCTTTATATACCTTGGTTCTGCTGGGTCTATCTCTATTTTCTCCCTGAGATGGCGAATATGGACCGCCACTGTATTTTCACTGCCAAATGGCTCGTCAGCCCATACTCTCAGATACAAGTCCTTAGGTGAAAAAACGCGCCCCGGTTCTGACATCAGAAGCTTTAATATATCATACTCTTTTGGTGTAAGGGCTATATATTCACCGTCAACAGTTACAGTTTTTGACTTATCATTGAGACATATTCCGCCAATAATCACTTCTTCATCGTCCTTCGCTCCGCTACCCAGCTGCATATATCTTCTCAACTGAGACTTCACCCGAGCAATAACCTCTGCAGGGTTAAATGGCTTTGTAATGTAATCGTCAGCACCTACGTTAAGTCCCAGTATCTTATCCGTATCCTCACTTTTTGCGGTAAGAAGTATTATCGGTACGTTGCTGAACTGTCTTATTTCTGCCATTGCCGAAATACCGTCTTTTTGTGGCATCATTATATCCATTATCACCAGATGAATACTTTTACGTTTCACAATATCAATTGCCGCGTTGCCGTTGCCCGCCTCAAAAATACAATACTCCGAAGACGACAGATATATCTTAAGAGCATTTACAATATCTCTCTCGTCATCACAAATTAAAATATTATACATATATCATTCCTCCTCACAACAGTATTGTAGCACTATAATTTATTAAAAATAAATAGCCTGAATTATTAAGATTTTCTTAAGATTTCCCTTCAACAATAACAAAAGGGCCGGAATTTCTCCGACCCTACTGTCTTTTAATTATTTTATTCCTTTCCTCTCACGATTTCAATCTCAGTGTCCTCGTTTATAAGGAACAATGCCTTCAGCATGTATTCCTCAGGAAGTCCCACACAACCTGCAGTGCCTGTGAAAGTAAGATTTACGCAGTGAAGAAAAATGCAGGAACCCTTGCCGTCAACAGGATTTTCTTTGTTATATCCAATGAAAGAAACGTAATTGTATGCAACGGGATAATCAATAAGATGCTCGCAACGTGCCGCATCCCAGCTTTCAGGCATTTCTCTTGAGTCAACCATATCGTTAAAGGGAGCTGTGTTAAAGTCTCCGTTCCAATAATCATATTCGTCAAGAACCTTATAGGGCATCTGCATTCTGACCTCAGTTTCCTTGCCATCGCCTAAATCCATTTTTATACTTTCAGGCACGTGAAGCAATCCAAAGCACTTACCCATTTTAAACGTTCCGATAGGAGTCGTACCGTCTCCTTCCACACGGTCCTCAGACACACCGTTTCTGCCAACGGTTCCCCTGGTATGAAAAACCAGCTTATCATCGCAATACGCATAGAATTCACAATACGGAGCGCCGTTTTTGTCTCCTACAACCAAAAATTTTGTTTTCACAAAATCACCTCGTCAATAATATTTTACACATAACAACCGCCTCCCCGTCATTTCAGGAAGGCGGCGAAATTAAATCATCTGATAAAAGATCAGATTCCGGGGCCGTAATAGTAGCCTGCGCGTCCGATAGGCGCTGCATCACCGGTCTTGTAGAAACCAAAGAACTCACCTTCGGTGCAGTTATCGCTCCACTTGAAATTAAGAGATGCCTCTCCGGAAATTCCAAGGTCAGCCTTTGGAATAGAAACCATAAGCATATTCTTATGAACTCTGTAGGCAACCTCGCTCACAGGAGTTACGGAATAATTTTCACCGTCAGCAAGCTTTCCGAGGAAGAGCTTTCCGTTTTCGGGAGCCTTGTAATTAAGTACGTAATTATATCCGTTCCAACCGTTTGATTTGAGATTTGAAATAAAGAGATTCATCCAGTTATTTCCCTTAGCCTCAGTAATATCATTAACGGTCTTCACAAAGAAATATACGTTATTTGCGTCCTCAGTTACCTTCATCTCCGCAATATCGTTTCTACCGGTTTCGTCCTTATATCGCTCTGAACCGTAGCCAATGGCTTTTCTGTCTACAGTGTCGTTGGTGTAGTCCTTGTAATATGCAGGAACGTCATTCCACTGGGCAAAGCCGCCGTTCACGTCAATGGTGTATGCTTCTCTTGAAACATTGTCCTCTGCGCCCTTGAATTTTCTGATATAGGAGATCATCTGCATATAATAGTTGTCTCCGTAACCGCCCTCCATAGGTTCTGCATCACGGCTGGTGTTGGGGTCTGCGCAGTCGATAAACATAATAGGAGCATTGTCAGGACCTTTCTGTCTCTGTGCCACCCATTCGTTCCATCCGGTAATGGTGATTATCTGAGGATCCTGCTTGAGCGCCCACTCCCACTGCTCCGCAAAGTTGTATCCGTAAAGGTATGCGTTTTCAGAAGTATCATTAGCGCCGTCATGCCAGCTTCTTGTGTGGTCATTTGCTCCGTACCATGCAGTAGCACTGAATGAAACAGTCTCAAGATGCTGAGCAATAGAAACATTACAGATTTCTTTTTTTCCGTCAAGACCGTATACTGCAAGATCAGTAAGGTTTCTTCCGAATTCCATCCAGGGGAAACCGTCATCCTTTTTCTTCTCATTCGGCCACTGGTTAGCCTTAATACGGAAAAAGTCTTTTACTTCTTTTCTAAGAAGAACTTCGCTGTCGTCTCCTACGATCAAGGGCTTGCCGTCCCAGTTAAACCAGAGATGTGAATACTCAGGATGAGCCTTGTAGATGTCATCGTAGATTTTGTTCATAGTAACGCCGGAATTTGTATTTGTGTAGAATACAATCTTCGGAACGTCCCAGCCCTGCTTTGAATATTCATCAAGCACGGAAAGCAATGTAAGAGCAGGTCCGCCCTCACCTGTATACGTATGGTGTTCACCGTTTGTAACGTCAAAGAAAAGAAAATCAATATCAGCATCGGTGAGCATCTGGACGTGCTTTCTCATAACCCATTCATCACGTGACTTATAGTATCCGAACATAGGCTTGCCCCAGAAATGATGCTTTCCGAGACCTCCGCCGCCTGCATTCATCCAGGCTTTTTCAGACGTTAACGCCTCGGGATTCTGCGCTATAATAGAGTTATCATGGAGAGTAGATCCGCCCTCTTCACCAAGCCAGAGGAAATAGAAAATTCCCACGTATTTATCTTCTTTTTTTGCTGTTGTTTCACTGTTCTTCGTAACGACGCGGCCCAAAGAGTCCGTGGCATTCAAAGAGCTTAACTTATATTCAACAGAATTGACGTAATTGTCATCATCTGTGTCTATTACTACAGGCTTATCAAGCGCAATAGGTGTGGCAGAAGGTTTCTTCGGATTATCATCGTCATCCTTACAGCCAAACATGGATAACACCATGCATAATGACATCATTAACGCGAAAGTATTTTTAATAAATTTCATTGTGTCACCTCTAATGATTTTGTGGTATGTTTATGGTATCATATCGTCAATATTTTTTCAATACCTTTGTTGTCAAATTCCGGGGCCGTAATAATATCCTGCCCTTCCGACAGGAGCAGCGTCCCCCGTCTTATAGAAGCCGAAAACGTCACCCTCCGTACAGTTGTCACTCCATTTGAAATTAACTGAAGCAATGCCGCTTATTCCAAGATCCGACTTTGGAATTTTCACCATCATCATATCGTCATACACTCTGTATGCGACCTGACTTACCGGCGTAACGCGGTATTCTGCTCCGTCAGCCAGCTTGCCAAGAAACAACTTTCCGTTTTGGGGCGCCTTGTAGTTTAAAACGTAATTATATCCGTTCCAGCCCTTTGACTTAAAGGTTGAAATAAATAAATTCATCCAGTTATTGCCCTCAGGCGTAGTAATCTTGTCAACGGT
Organism: Clostridia bacterium; assembly: GCA_017625675.1. GTDB lineage: Bacteria > Bacillota > Clostridia > UBA1212 > UBA1212 > RGIG8523. The sequence goes on from JAGAKK010000019.1 coordinate 15,836, forward strand.
CTTTACAAAAAAGTACAAGTACTTATCGTCCTCAGTTACCTTCATCTCTGCAATATCATTTCTGCCGGAGCTGTCCTTGTATACTTCATTGCCAAAGCCCGCTTTATTCCGGTCAACGGTATCGTTAGTATAGTCCTTATAATACGCTTTTACGTCATTCCACTGAGAAAAGCCTTTGTTAACGTCAATGGAAACTGCATTTCTCTCAACGATTCCGTCAGTCCCTTTAAATTTACGTATATAGGATATCATCTGCATATAGTAGTTGTCGCCGTAGCCTCCCTCCATAGGCTCCGCATCACGGCTGGTATTAACGTCTGCGCAATCCACGAAAAAGATTGCACCGGTATCTCCCACAGGCTGTCTCTGGGCAACCCACTCATTCCATCCGGTAATTGTAATGATTTCAGGGTCTTGCTTCAAAGCCCACTCCCATTGCTCCGCAAAATTATAGCCGTAAAGGTATGCATCCTTTGACGTATCATTGGCCCCGTCGTGCCAGCTTCTGGTGTGGTCATTAGCGCCGTACCACGCTGTATAACTGAATATTCCGGAGGACAAATGTTGTGCAATGGAAACGTTACACACCTCTTTTCTGCCGTTCATTCCGTAAACTGCGCTGCCGGTGAGATTTCTTCCGAATTCCATCCAAGGGAAGCCGTCGCTTTTCTTAGCTTCATTGGGCCATTGGCTGGCTTTTATTCTGAAAAACGACTTTACGCCCGTTCTCAATGCCGGATCATTCGACTTTCCTATTATCAAGGGCTTTCCGTCCCAATAAAACCACAGATGTGAATACTGAGGGTATCTCGCATATACCTCGTCATAAATTCTGTTCATAGTGTCGCCGGAATCGGTATTGGTATAAAAAACTATCTGAGGAACGTCCCAGCCCTGCTTTGAATACTCGTCTAAAATCTTCAGCATTTTCACCGCAGAAGAACTGTATGTAAATGTATTCGTAGCGTCAAAGAAAAGAAAATCAATATCAGCATCCGTGAGCATCTGAACGTGTTTTCTCATTACCCACTCGTCACTTTGCAGGTAATAGCCAAACATCGGCTTTCCCCAGAAATGATGCTCCCCTACGTTGCCGCCGCCTGCTTTCAGCCAGGCCTTTTCAGATTTAAGAGCGCCGGGAACCTTTGAAATGATTGAATTGTCGTAAAGGGCGGTACCGTGCTCCCCTGCCCAGAAAAAATAAAAGATTCCAACGTATTTGTTTTTCTTCTTTGAAGTAGTCTGGCTCGGCTTTGTAATCACACGCCCCAAGGTATCCGTAGCATTAAGCGCGCTTGGTTTATACTCAACGGAATTTACGTAATTATCCGTTATTGCAGTAGGTTTAGCGGTCGGTACGGCTGTCGGTACGGCAGTGGGCTTTGATGTAGGTACGGAAGTCGGCCTCATGGTGGGTGTGGCGGTAGGCTTCGCCGTGGGAGCAATAGTTATCAAAGGATAATAACCTGTAGGTCTTACAACAGGCGTATATGTAAATACACCGGGAGTTATGCTTCCGGGCATATCCGTAAGAAATTCTGTATTAAAATCTGTAGGAACGGCTGTAGGCGTATGTGTAAATACAACAGACGTTCCGCTTTCAGGTTTTTTTGTAAACACGATTTGCGTTTCATTCCCGGGTGTTTCCGGAATAATCTCCGTGTTAAAATCCGTGGGCTTGTCCGAGGGAATATCTGTAAAGCTTAGTGTAGGTACATCTGTAAAACTGAATGTAGGCGCCTCCGTAAACGTAACCTCCGGAGCACTCTTGCCTTTACAACAGACAAGGGACAGTATTGCACAGATAACTATTATCGCAGAAAAAAGACGCTGGGAACGTTTCATGCCTCACCTCAGATTAGTAAATCGCTTTCTATATACTAACATAGCGGAGCCCTTATTTCAAGAGCTCCGCTATCTTCTGCGTTATTAAAAATTATTATTAAAAGCACCTGTTTTTCACTCTGCTGTCTGGTCGTTTTTCGCCTTGGCAGCCTTTTGTTTTTTTTCCTTTTTCACAGGCTTTTCGGCCTCCTCTGTTACATTCTTGGTCTCAGAGCGCTCCTGACCTGCAATATAGAGTAATCTTTCGCAAACCAATTTGTTTGCATAGCTTATAATTGCATATTTAAGAGCAATTCTGCCGATGTCATTGGCATTAACGTTTTCGTCTGCCACCTTGGCAAAGTCGATTTCTCCAAGAGTCTGCTCAAGAATGTCCAGATACTCTCCGTAAAAAGTCTGTATATCCGAAGCCTCCACGTTGTAGGAAATAAGATGCTTTGTATCGCTGACAGAAAGCACCTGTTTAAGAGTCTGAATAGCGGTAAGATATGCAAGATGCTCCCTTCCGTATCGCTTTCCGTGAGCGCCGGGCATAGTGCCGCTCTTTACGTAGTTACTCACCATAGATGCGGTAAGTGTATCCGTAGGATCAATCTCTACCCCTTGCCTTGGCATATACCTTAAAACCTGATCCATATAAAGGTCAATGTCAGGAAGGGCATCCCAGGGAAGAGGCTTAATTTCAGCCACGCCGTCATTCATAGACTTCAATTTTTCAAAAAGAGTATCACCGGTTATTTTCTCTTCAGACATAAAAAACTCCTTCCGCAAGCGGCTGTGCGCAATCACAATGTTATCATTAACGATTTTAACACAGCCACCCGCCGAAAGTCAATAATCATTACCGCCTAAAACGGTAATAAATAACTTATTCAGACAGTGCCCGTCACAACGAGGGTTACGCTTCCGGGAGTTACCGTATAGGTGCCGTCTGCGTTTTGCGTATAGGTTGCCGCAGGAACGGTGATATTGCCGGCTGTGGTGGCAAACACACCTGTGGTCTGATCATAAGTATACTGGTTTCCTGCTGTCCAGACAGTTCCCTCGTAGGTTGCCGTGACATTTCCGAGAACAGGGTCAAATGTATCCGTAAGAATTACGTTATCAGTTGCATCGGCAGGGGTATTGCCGTAGTTCTGGATAACAAAGGTGTAAGTAAGGGTGCCGTTTTCAGTTACCGGAACAGGGCTGATGCTCTTGGTGATAGAAAGAACGGGGTCGTCAGATGCGGTAATGACGGACGTTGCCGTAAAGGGTGTAAATCCTGCGCCGCTGACAGCAATCGTATTTGTAATTGTAGAGCCTGTTGCAAGAGGCGCAAATGCATTCGTTACAGTGTCGTATACAATAGTGGCGTTGCCGTTTGCAGGAACACTGATCCCTGTGAAAGAAACTGAATTGCCGGTCTGTGTAACGCCGGGAGCTGCCTGAGGCACACCGTTAATAAAGTAAAGCACGTTGCCGTCTACGTAAGTAAGCGGATAATAGGTTTCTGTGCCTACTGCGTAAGCGCCTAAATTGTCAGTGACAGTAATGCCGTTGTATGCCGTATCGCCTGAATTTACGATATTTACAACGTAAGTCACATTGCCGTTTGAAGTGTATTCCGAGGGCACTGCCGTTTTCGTGGCAGAAAGCACCTCAATTATCTCGCCCACCGCAACGTTGGAATTTGTAACAACGTTGTTATATGTAAGCTGAGCCTGATTTGTAAATGTTGCCATATAAACATCCTCCTGAAAATTAAAATTCTATTGAAAACACCTTGGCAAAAAGCCTGTGCTCTCAATAGAATACTATGCAGAGAATATAATATTTGTTAATTAAGAAGTCCTTCTTTCAGAATTTTCAGCAGCTCCTCTTTTTTGTCAGCCTTAAACACCGCATTTTTAAGGGCGGCCGCTCCGTGCATGCCCTTGATATACCATGCAATGTGTTTTCGCATCTCCTTGACACCGATATGTTCACCCTTAAAGGCAAGCTCTTCTTCCATGTGCCTGAGAACTGTTTCATATATAAGCTCCGGAGTTTTTTCAGTGGCAATACCCTTTGTAAGTTCTTTAAAAATCCAGGGATTCCCCAAAGCGCCTCTTCCTATCATAATTCCGTCACAACCGGTCTCACGAAACATTTCAAGAGCAGTTTCGGAGGATACCACGTCACCGCTTGCAATTACGGGAATACTTACTTTTTCTTTTACTTTACGTATTATTTCCTTGTTGCACACACCTGAGTAATACTCTTCCCGGTAGCGTCCGTGAACGGCAACAGCCTTAGCACCGCTTTCTTCTGCTACAAGAGATAATTCAACGGCATTTTCACTTTTTTCATTGAAGCCCCGCCTCATTTTCACGGTAACCGGTATCTCTACAGCCTTTGATACTGCCTCAATGATCCTGCCTGCAAGGGCCGTGTTCTTCATAAGGGCAGAGCCTTCCCCGTTTCCTACAACCTTTGGCACGGGACAACCCATATTGATGTCAATGGCCGCGGCTCCCATCTCTTCAAATCTTTTTGCCGCTTCTGCCATAATCTCCGGCTCTGAGCCGAATATCTGCACTGCAGCAGGCTTCTCCCTGGCGTCAAGCTCTGCAAGCTCAATACTTGCGGTGCTTCCGTAGTGCACCCCCTTGGCGCTGATCATTTCCGAATATACAAAGCCTGCCCCTTGCTCCTTACACAGCACCCGGAAGGCCCTGTCAGTAACGCCTGCAAGAGGCGCAAGGAAAATATTGTTTTCAAGCTCCAGATTTCCTAATTTAACAGGCTTTATATAATTTTTTAACGCAGAAGCAACCGACCCGCTTCGCCGGTCGGTTGCCTTATTTAACTCATCAACATTTACGTAATTCATAAAAAAATTACTCTCCCAATGACAAAAGATATTGTCCGTAATCGGTCATCTTAAGTTCCTCACCTAAAGCAAGCATCTGCTCTTTTGTGATAAATCCTCTTCTCCAGGCAATCTCTTCAGGGCAGGATACGTAAAAGCCCTGTCTGCTCTGCACTGTTTCAATAAACTCCGCAGCCTTGAGCATTCCGTGAGGTGTTCCCGTGTCAAGCCACGCAAAACCTCTGCCGAAAAGCTTTACTTTCAAGGAGCCTTCCTGAAGGTAGACGTTATTCACAGCGGTAATTTCCAGTTCTCCCCTCTTTGAAGGAGTAAGAGTCTTAGAAACGTTAACGACGCTGTTTGAATAAAAATACAATCCGGGAACAACGTAATTGGACTTAGGGTCTGTTGGCTTCTCCTCAAGGGAAACCACGTTCTTCTCGCTGTCAAATTCAACCACACCGAATTCCTGAGGATTTTTTACCGGGTATCCGAAGATAACAGCATTGACGTCGCTGTCGTTTTTAATAAGCGCCATTGCCTCGCGAAGCTTTGCAGTAAGGTCCTGACCGTAAAATACGTTGTCGCCGAGAATAAGACACACATCGTCATTACCGATAAATTCCTCACCGATAATAAACGCCTCGGCAAGCCCCTTTGGCTCTGCCTGCTCCGCATAGGAGATAGCAAGGCCGAGTCTGCTTCCGTCACCTAAAAGTTTGCGGTAATGTCCGAGGTCAGAGGGTGTGGAAATAACGAGTATATCCTTTATTCCCGCAAGCATAAGCACAGACAGAGGATAATATATCATTGGTTTATCGTAAAGCGGCAATAATTGCTTCGATATAACCTGAGTCATAGGATAAAGTCTGGTGCCCTTGCCGCCTGCAAGAATTATGCCTTTCATGCCTTCAATGCCTCAACGATCTTCTTCGCCATGTAATCAATCATTTCATCAGTCATTCCGGGATATACGCCTACCCAGAACGTATCATTCATAATGCGGTCTGTGTTCTTAAGCTCGCCAACCACGCGGTAACCCTCGCCGCTTGCACGCATCTCGTCAAAGCAAGGATGCTTGATAAGATTTCCTGCAAAAAGCATTCTGGTCTGAACACCGTTGTTCTCAAGATACTGAACGACCTTATTTCTCTCAGTACCCTCACAGCAAGTGATAAGGAAACCGAACCAGCTGGGGTCTGAATTTTCGCAAGCCTCGGGAAGAATGAGCTTGTCCTCAAGACCGTTTGCCTTAAGACCTTCCATAATTCCTGCCTTAAGTCTCTTGAAGTTCACCTTTCTTCTCTCAACGAATGAAGGGAATTTCTTGAGCTGAGCGCAGCCTACCGCAGCCTGCATATCAGTAGCCTTAAGGTTGTATCCGAAGTGTGAATATACGTACTTGTGATCGTATCCCAGAGGAAGCTCTCCGTACTGTCTGTCAAATCTGTGCTTGCAGATATTGTCGCAGCCGGAAGGACATACGCAGTCTCTTCCCCAGTCTCTCATAGAGCGGGCAATCTTATTAAGAAGAGGATTGTTTGTATAAACAGCGCCGCCCTCGCCCATAGTCATGTGGTGAGGAGGATAGAAGCTGGAGGTTCCGATATCACCGATTGCGCCTGTAAACTTCTCTTCGCCGTCAATAGTATACTTAGAACCGAGAGCATCACAGTTGTCCTCAATGAGCCAGAGGTTATGCTTTTCGCAGAACGCCTTAACAGCCTTCAGGTCAAAAGGATTGCCCAATGTGTGAGCCGCCATTACAACCTTGGTCTTAGGAGAAAGAGCCTCTTCAAGCTTCTCAACGTCAATGTTGTACTGAGGAATGGTAACGTCAACGAATACGGGAACAACACCGTACTGTACTGCAGGAGCTACTGTTGTAGGGAAACCTGCTGCTACGGTAATCATTTCATCACCGGGCATAACTCTTCTGTCTCCGAGAAGAGGAGATGTGAGAGTCATAAATGCAAGAAGGTTTGCAGAAGAACCTGAGTTTACCAAGGAGCAATATTTCACTCCGAGATACTCTGCAAACTCTTTTTCAAATATATCGGTATATCTTCCTGCAGTAAGCCAGAACTCAAGAGAGCTGTCCACAAGATTTACCATCTCGTCGCTGTCGTAAACTCTGGATGCATAAGGAATTCTCTGGCCCTCTTTATAAGGAGCCTTCTTATGAAACGTGTCGCAATATTCTTTAACTGATGCAAGGATCTGTTCCTTTGCCTGTGCTTCTGTCATATCTTTAAACAAAATAGTCATCCCTTTCTGTTTTTAAATTCTTCAATCTGTTTCGTCATACATTCTGCAATATCGCCTTTTGCAAGATAGCACTTAGTCCACTCAACGGTTTTTGCCACTGCAGTTCCGATATTCCAGGTAGGCTTCCAACCAAATACTCTCTTGATCTTAGAACAATCAAGCTTAAGGAAGTTCGCCTCGTGAGGGCCGCCCATATAGCGGTTTTCCCATGTAAGACCCTCCTGCCAGTTATCACAGAAGAGAGTAACTATATCCTTCGTGGTAACACAGTCGATCTCATCAGGACCTACGTTATAATATCCCTGAACGGACGCCTGCTCGTACTGCTCCTTTGCAATCATAAGATATGCAAAAACAGGCTCCAAAACGTGCTCGTAAGGTCTTGTAGAGTGAGGATTTCTCACAATGATAACCTCGCCCTTCTCAGCCGCCCTTACACAGTCAGGCACGATTCTGTCATTTGCAAAATCACCGCCGCCAATAACGTTTCCGGCTCTTGCTGTAGACACCGCAATGTCTCTCTCAGCAAAAAATGAATTTTTATAGCTGTGAGTAACAAGCTCGGAACAGGACTTGCTGTTTGAATAAGGGTCAAAGCCGTCAAGCTTCTCGTCCTCTCTGTAGCCCCACTCCCACTCGTTGTTCTGGTAAACCTTGTCCGTGGTGACGTTAAGCATAGACTTCACGCAGGGAGAAAGTCTCACGCACTCCATAATGTTCACAGTACCCATAACGTTAGTCTCGTACGTATAAACGGGATCCTTGTATGAATCACGCACGATAGGCTGAGCCGCAAGGTGCAGAACTATCTCAGGCTGAAACTCGTCAAAGCAGGCCTTAAGATGAGCAAGATCCCTTATATCTCCGATAACGGACTTACAAAGCTTATCCCCTCCGATAATCTCAAAAAGAGAGGGCTTCGTGGGAGGCTCCAATGAATAACCCATAACCTCTGCCCCTGCATCGTGCAGAACCTTAATGAGCCATGAGCCTTTGAATCCCGTGTGACCTGTAACAAGGACTTTTTTTCCTTTATAAAAACTGTAAAGTTCGTCAGCATAGCCTTTTTCTGACGCTTTAATCATTTTTTCCATATTAAATCCTTTCCAATGCACTTATTCTGTAATACAGTAATACATCAGTCCCAAGACTTCCAGGGAGCTTTTCCTGACGCCCAGAGCGCTTCAAGCTGCTGCTTGTCTCTCATAGCGTCCATACACTGCCAGAAACCGTCGTGCTTGAATGCCATAAGCTGGCCCTGCTCTGCAACAGTTTCCAGAGGCTCCTTCTCAAAGGTAGTGGAATCACCCTCAATATAATTGAATATCTCAGGCTCAAGAACCATAAAGCCGCCGTTAATGTAGCTTCCGTCCTCGTTCTTTTTCTCTCTGAACTGATCAATGCTGTCACCCTCGCCGATACCGAGAACGCCAAATCTCTGTCCCGTAGTAACAGCGGTAAGCGTAGCCATTTTTCCGTGAGCCTTGTGGAACTTCACAAGCTCGTCGATATTTACGTCACTTACGCCGTCGCCGTAGGTAAGCATAAACGTTTCATTATTTACGTATTCTTTAATTCTCTTTATTCTTCCGCCTGTCATAGTGTTAAGACCGGTCTCAACCAGGGTAACCTTCCAGTTTTCAGACTTTGAACGGTGAATTTCCATATTGTTGTTCTGCAGGTCAAAAGTAATATCGGAATTATGCAGGAAGTAGTTTGCAAAATAATCCTTTATAACGTGACTCTTATAACCGAGACAAATAACAAACTCGTTAAAGCCGTAGTGAGAATAGTGCTTCATAATGTGCCAAAGAATAGGCATCTCTCCGATTTCGATCATCGGCTTAGGCTTAAGATGGCTCTCTTCTGAAATTCTTGTTCCGAATCCTCCGGCTAAAATTACAACTTTCATTTTAATCTCCTCTCGACATGAAAATGCCTGAAAAATAATAATGACAGACGCAATGCGCCTACTGTACTACTGCATTTTAACACAACCTTAAATTTAAAGCAAGCAATAAAAACCAATTATTGTTAAACCTTAACAAAAAAAGAAAATCCGCGCCCTTCACCGGAATCACAAAAACGGCTTCTGACACGGATTCTCTATTTATTATTTCTACTTTTATAGGAGGTAAAAGTGTATTTCCTTAATTAAATTAGTTTACTTAACGTCCGGAGCTGCATCCCGGATTTCGAACTTATAGCCCACGCTCCACACAGTGGCAATGCTCCAGGGCAAGGTACTTCTCTCAACTTTATTACGAAGTCTTTTTATATGTACGTCAATGGTTCTCGTTTTTCCTGAAAAGTCAAAGCCCCACACGTTTTCAAGAAGCTCTTCTCTGGTAAACACGCGGTTAGGATGAGTAGCCAATAAATACAAAAGCTCAAATTCTTTAGAAGGCATCTTTATTCTTTCACCGGCTACTTCCGCAACATATCCGGACCTATTTATATAAAGGCCTTCAATATTCACAGCTTCACCTGCCGGAATTCCGCCTTTTCTTCCACGTCTTATAATACTTTTCACTCTGGCAACGAGAACTCTCCCGTCCACCGGCTTTACAACGAAATCATCAGCCCCCATTTCAAGAGCAAGAACGTGGTTTATTACGTCATCATCCTCGGACAACACCATAAGCGGAACGAAGCAACCGTAAAAAAGCTCTTTTAAGTACTTGACCGGATCCTCCGAAACCTCTTTACTGTCCACAATCACTGCGCTATAACAATTAAAATCAAAGCCTTTCAGAGATGCAACGTCAAAGGGCACAACTTCCGAAGTAAAGCCGGACTTTTTAAACGACTCAGCCAGAGATACGTCGTGTACAAAAGCATCGCCGATCAATAAAACCTTTCCCGTTTCCTCACTCATTTTCCGAAAGCCTCCCGTCAACAATAATGATTTTAATCTTTTGCAGTATCATATTACCCGCCTTTCCTTGAAAGAATCTTAAAGAAAACTTGATTATTTCAGGCTTTTGTATTATATTATTGATAGGCTTTTATGCCCACCGATTATTGGTATAAGAAAAATACACAGATATAAGGAGAAATGATAAAATGAAATTAGGTATCGTAGGACTTCCCAACGTAGGAAAAAGCACATTGTTTAACGCACTTACCCGCTCCTCCGGAGCAGAGAGCGCCAACTACCCTTTCTGCACCATTGAGCCCAACGTAGGAATCGTTACAGTTCCCGACGAAAGACTTGACGTATTGAAAAAAATGTACGACCCTGAAAAGGTCACCCCTGCTACCATTGAATTTCTTGACATTGCAGGACTTGTAAAGGGCGCCAGCAAGGGCGAAGGTCTCGGAAACAAATTCCTTGCCAACATCCGCGAATCAGATGCTATCATCCACGTTGTAAGATGCTTTGACGATGAAAATATTATCCACGTAAACGGAAAGGTAGACCCTGCAGGAGATACTGAAACAATTAATTTTGAGCTTATTTTCTCCGACATTGAACTTATTGACAGAAGAATCGAAAGAACCGGAAAAATGGCCAAGGGCGGCGACAAGAAAATCCTTGCGGAGGTAGAATTCTTAAAGTCCATCAAGGAGCACCTTGAAGCAGGCAACCCCGCCAGAACCATGGACCTTTCCACAGAGGAGAGAGATTACGTAAACTCACTTTTCCTTCTCACCTCAAAGCCCGTTATCTATGCGGCAAACATCTCAGAGGACGACATTGCAGAGCCCGAGGCTTGTGAATACGTAAATATACTCAGCGAGATTGCTTCAAAAGAAGGCGCTCAGATCATTACCGTCTGCAGTAAACTTGAAGAAGATACAGCAGAGCTTGATGAAGAAGAAAGAGATATGTTCTTGAGCGAGCTTGGTGTTACAGGCTCAGGTCTTGACAAGCTTATCAAGGCAAGCTATGCACTTCTCGGTCTTATCAGCTTCCTTACCGCAGGTCCCAAGGAAGTAAGAGCATGGACCATCAGCAAGGGCACGAAAGCACCCGGAGCTGCAGGAAAAATCCACTCAGATTTTGAGCGAGGCTTCATAAGAGCAGAGATAGTTGCCTACGATGACCTTATCGCCTGCGGAACTTATGCAGCAGCAAGGGACAAGGGTCTTGTACGCTCAGAGGGAAAAGAGTACGTTATGCAGGACGGCGACATCACCCTCTTCAGATTTAACGTATAATTTCAGGACATTATCACTAAAAGGAGTTTTCTTTTACTATGAAGTTTAACGATATTGCGCTTAATATTACTAATATACTTTTGCCCCGAAAAGGCATTGATATGACTAAATGGGCAGCCGTTGCCTGCGATCAATTCACTTCTCAGCCGGATTATTGGGATGAGGCATACAAGACCGCAGAAAATGCGCCCTCCACTCTTAACCTTATGCTTCCTGAGATTTACCTTGAAGACGAGGACGTTGAGGACCGCATCAAGGTTATCAACGGCACTATGAAGGAATATCTTTCAGACGGTACTCTGGAAGAAACAGAGCCCTGTATGATCCTTATAAAAAGAGATACGAAGGCATCCCCTGTGCGCACGGGTGTCGTGGCAGCCCTTGACCTTGAAAAATACGATTTCACAAAAGGCTCCGACTCCCTTATCCGCGCAACGGAAGGCACTGTTACGGAGAGAATACCGCCCCGCATGAAGGTGAGAAAGAATGCAGACGTTGAGCTTCCCCACATAATGATATTGATTGACGACCCCCACTGCACCGCAGTTGAAAAGTTGTCAGAATACGCAGAGGCAAATAGCCTTGAGCCTGTATATGATTTTGAGATGATGATGAAGGGCGGAAGCATTACCGGCTGGAAAATCACTGATGAAAAAGTTATCAATGATTTTGCAGAAGCTCTCAGAAAGCTTGCAGCTCCTGAAGTTTTTAATAAAAAATACGGTCTTGAGGGCATCTCCCCTCTTCTCTACGCAGTAGGCGACGGAAACCACTCCCTTGCTTCTGCAAAGTGCCATTGGGAAGAGCTGAAAAAGCAGGGCGCAGCTATGGACCATCCTGCAAGGTACGCCCTTGTTGAAATCGTTAACGTCCACGATAAGGGCATCATTTTCGAGCCTATTCACAGAGTTCTTTTCGGCGTCAACGAGGAAGATTTTACGGACAGTATGCTTGGATATTTCGGCGAAAACGCATCCTATGTGAGCACAGAGGAGCTTGACGAAAGCGCCGCAAAGGCAGACGCCTCACTTCCCTACCACACGATTCCGGTTTGCTTTGGAAAGTTTAACGGAATTATTTACATTGACAAAAAAGAGCACACCCTTGCTGTGGGCGCTATCCAGAAATTCATTGACGAATACCTTAAAGAACACCCCGAGGTAAAGATCGACTACGTTCACGGCAACGATGTTACCGCAGAGCTTGGCGGAAAAGACGGCAATGCCGGAATATTCCTTCCAGCAATGGAAAAGAGCGATCTGTTCCTCACCGTAATAAAGAACGGCTCCCTTCCCAGAAAAACATTTTCTATGGGAGAGGCCTTTGAAAAGAGATATTACGTCGAAGCAAGGAAAATAACGGAGGGCTGACCCTTGAAGATACTGTATATATCTACACTTTGCGCAAAAGAAACATACAGGGAGATGTTTGGCTACAACACCGCATCCCCCAATTTTGCCGTGCAGAAATATCACAGTGTAATGACAAAGGGCCTTTCGGAAAACGGCGCAGAGGTTATCTGTGTGACGTCCCCGCCGGTCCCACGAAAAAGCAAATCAGGTCTTTACGTAAACGTCGGGGAGAAGGAGGAAAACGGAACGAAATTCAGATATATTCCCTTCCTTAACCTTCCCGTGATAAAGAATCTTTCAGTATACCAAAACACGAAGAAAGCGTGCTACAGGCTTTTAAAGAACAGTTTTGAAAGCGGTGAAACAGCAGGGCTTGTCCTTGACCTTCTTTGTATTTCCTCCTGCGCTGGCGCCTTGTCCGGTCTTAGAAAGTTTAACAAAAAACACAAGGCCAATTTTAAATCTGCAGGTATAGTCACGGACCTTCCCGACTACCTCGCCCACGGCGGAGGACTTTTAGAAAAAGCTTTCAACAAATCCTTCAACAGCAGTCTTGAAAAATGTTCCTCTTACGTTTTACTTACAGAGCAAATGAACGAGCTTCTTAACAAAGCCGGCAAGCCTTATGCCATTATCGAGGGGCAGGCAGACGAAAGCACTCCCTTGCCGTCAGTTAAGGCGGATAACCCTATGGAGATAATCTGTATGTACGCAGGAAGTCTGGCGCGTATTTACGGCATTATGACCCTGGCAGAAGCCTTTAAAGAGCTTTACGAAGAAAATAAGGATGATGAAAAAATTGCAAAGGCTCGTCTTCATATTTACGGCAACGGAGAATGCCGGGAAGAGCTTATCAAAATGTCAGAAGCAACCCCTGCCGTAAAGTATTGCGGCGTGCTCTCCCCCGACGAAATCGTAGCCAAGGAACAGGGCGCCACACTTCTTATAAACCCAAGACCTGCAGGAGAAGAATACACTAAATACAGTTTTCCATCAAAGAACATGGAGTATATGGCATCAGGCACGGCAGTTCTCACCACCGACCTCCCCGGCATGCCCGAAGAATACAATAAATACGTATATATAATTAACGACGAGTCAATTTCCGGAATCAAAAACACTTTGAAGGAACTTCTCACATCAGATATTTCCGAGCTCCGGAATAAAGGTCTTGCCGCAAGGGACTTCGTTCTCAATAATAAAAGCGGCAAAATACAGGCAGGAAAGGTGTTGGAACTGCTGAGATGATTATTAACGACAATGAAAAAAAGAAAAAAATTGCAATAATACATCATTGCGGCGTTATCGGCGGCGCAGGCAGAAGTCTTTTGCAAACCGTCAATATGCTTTCCGATGAATACGACGTTACCGTATATTGTCCCGAAAACAGCGGAATGTCAGATTTTCTCCTGCATAATAACGTAAACGTAAAGCAGTACAATTTCAGCCTCGGCTCCGTTCCCTATTACAGCGGCGGCCCAAGAATTTTGTCAAGAACCTTCTGGAAAGAGATATTTTACATTTTCAAGAATAAAAGCAAGCGGCTGGCAATGCTTCGCCAATCAAAGGCAGACGTTATAATGCTGAACTCTGTTACAGAGTCCTTTATCCTGAAGGAAATAAAGAAGCAAACTACAGCCTCTGCAGTTTGCTTTGTAAGGGAAACTCTCCCCCGCGGAAGCAAGGGATATTTTTTCAGATTGTTTAAAAAGTATTTCGAAAAGCACGGAGACGGCGTATTTTTTATTTCAGACTTTGACAGAAGAGCTTACGCCCTCAATATCTGCAATGCCGTTACAATAAAAAACACTGTTCCCGATGACTTTTTTGAGCCCTACGAGGACACGAGAGCTGAGTATCTCACAATGCTTAACGTGGAAAGAGCTCCGGAGGAAAACGACTACTACCTTCTTTTCATGGGCGGCGACAGCCAGCTCAAGGGCTACTCCACGATATGCAAGGCAATGGAGTACCTGCCCCAGAACGTAAGGCTTCTACTTGCAGGAGGCCATATCTCTTCAAGAAACAAGCTGCTTGCTCCCATTGCCGCCAGAACTGAAGTGTTGGGAATGCTTGAGGACATAAGCAACGCATACAAGGCCTGCGACCTCGTTATCTTCCCTGCAATAAAGCCCCACCAGGGACGACCTATCTTCGAGGCAGGAGCATTCGGCAAAGCCGCAGTTGCATCAGATTTTGAGGAACTTAAAGAAGACATACGTGACGGCGTCAACGGCGCTGTATTTATCCCCGGAGATGCAAAAGACCTTGCCCTGAAAATTTCTGAAATAATTGAAAACAATTACAAGGGAATGACTGCGTCAGCATTAGCAGAAAACAACCGTTTGCTCAGCAAGGACAACCACAGTATTCCTGCTGTCAGAACAAATCTCAAAAGAGGTATCGTAAATGCCATAAGCACAAAAGAAATCGAACATCTTCACATTATGACCGCCTCCAATTACGCAACAGTAGACGGATACACGAAACTCATAAACAACAATTTCGACAACGAAAAGCACTTTTTTATAATAAGAGACACCGCAGACAACCCGAAGCACTCTCTTGAAAAGTATAAAAATATTCTTTGGCTTCCCGATGCAGAATACTCCGAGCGAGGCACACTTTTTGCATATCTTAAAAGAGCAAAAAAAATATACTGGCACTCAATGAACTGGTATTGGACCACGCAATTAAGGCTTTTGATGAAGCCTTCCATAATGAAAAAGTCCACTTGGGTTGAATGGGGCGCAGACCTCTTCGATTGGAAGCACACTGACGGAAATCCAATCACAAGGCACATCGTCAATGCCATTCACAAAAAATGGCGCTCCTCAGTTGCCTCCGTTGTGGCAATCTTCCCCACAGACGAGAAGGTGTACAAAAATACGTTCAGTAAAAAGGTACCCGTAAAACACGCGACCTACAGCGTATATCACCACTCCCGGATAGACGAGCAGAAGCCCGAAACCCCTAAGACCTCGGACACGATAAACATTCTGGTGGGACATTCTGCCACCCCGGACTGTTATCACTTTGACGTACTTAACGCACTTGCTCAATACAAGGACGAGGATATTATGCTCTACATTCCCCTTTCCTACGGTGACAAGGAATATGCCGAAAAGGTAAATGCAAAAGCATTGTCTATCTTCGGCACTTCAAAGGTACATTTTATTCTTGAAAATATGCCCCTTTGGGATTACGTACATTTCCTCTGGAGCATTGACATCGGAATTTTCAAGGTATACAGACAGATTGCCCTCGGCAACATCTGCAGGCTTCTTTACATGACAAAAAAAGTATACCTCCCTGCAGGAAGCATACTTTACGATTACTATAAAGAGAATGGCACAGAAATATACGATTGCGACAAGATCTCAGAAATGTCTTTCGCAGAATTCACCAAGGCGCCGATAATGACAGAACCATCACAATGCATCAAGGACATAATGACACAAGAAAAAGTCATCGAGCAATGGCGCAACGTTTTTAACGGATAATTTAAAAGGTGACAGAGCCCTGCGCCCTGCCACCTTTTTTACAATCAAAACGGGGACACACGCTGAACATCAGTTTTCAGCAAGTGTCCCCTGTCATATCATTCTTTTCCGTTCCAGCAATAAGTACAAAGCTTGCAAGGCTCTAAACCAACTGACTCAAGCATGTCATCAAGTCGATGGTACGCAAGAGTTGTAAAATTAAGTTCCTTCCTGATAATCTCAAGCATCTCGCTGTAGTTATTACTATCAGGATTTGCATAGTCATCAAGAACCTCAGGAGTAACGTTGCCCTCGCCTTCCCTTTCAAGAATTATACGCCTTGTGATAAGGTCAAGCTCAGATTTTGAACGTGAAAAGTTTAAGTATTTACAACCGAACATTATCGGCGGACAAGCGGGTCTTATATGTACCTCTTTCGCGCCGCTGTCATACAAAAACTCCGTTGTCTCACGAAGCTGGGTGCCCCTTACAATGGAGTCATCTATCATCAAAAGCTTTTTACCTTTTATAAGGTCATGCACGGGAATAAGCTTCATCTTCGCAATAAGGCTTCTCTGTGATTGATTAGCAGGCATAAAAGATCTGGGCCAGGTAGGAGTATATTTGATAAAAGGCCTTGTAAACGGTATTCTCGCCTCGTTTGAGTAACCTATAGCATGGGCAATTCCGGAATCAGGAACACCGGAAACGCTGTCAGGAGACACGTTGTCGCGCTTTGCAAGCATTCTTCCGCACTCATACCTCATCGCCTCTACGTTAACGCCCTCATAGGTGGACGTAGGATAACCGTAATACATCCAGAGAAAAGTACATATCTTCATTTCCTTTTTCGCAGGGCTCACGGTCTCCGCGCTTTCCGGCGTAATATATACGATTTCAGAAGGACCAAGTTCTTTATAATCTCTGTATCCAAGGTTCAGGTATGCAAAGCTCTCGAACGAAGCGCAAAACGCACCGTCTTTCTTTCCGATAATAACAGGAGTTCTTCCCAAGCGGTCACGGGCACAATAGATACCCTCTTTCGTCATCAGAAGAACGCTGAGAGAGCCGTCAACCTTTTCCTGCAAATATTTTATACCCTCCACAATGGAAGACTTCTGATTGATAATAGCGGCACAAATTTCAGTAGGATTAATAACGCTGCCGCTCATCTCCAGAAAATGAGTATGACCGGACTTAAAGCACAGGTTAACAAGCTCCTCTGCGTTATTTATCTTTCCCACCGTGGTAATGGCAAAGCTTCCCAAGTGTGAATTAACAAGAAGCGGCTGGGGCTCAAAATCTGATATACATCCGATACCCAGGTTACCCTCCAACTCCTCTACGTCACGTTCAAATTTCGTACGGAACGGAGAATTCTGAATATTGTGAATTGCTCTGTTAAATCCCTTTTCACCGTAAACAGCCATACCGCCGCGTCTCGTTCCCAAGTGCGAATGATAGTCTGTACCGAAAAACAGATCCCAGATACAAGATTCCTTAGATGCAACTGCAAAAAAACCACCCATAAATAAGAGCCTCCCAAGGGTCATATACTTTGTAATCACTACTGCAATATAATAATATATTTTTGCAATTTAGTCAATTGACATTTCTGTCAATCACGTTGCTTTTTATATACCCCATTGCTCTTCGCCCAAGCACGAACACCGTATCGCCTGCCGTAAGTTTGGTTTCCGTCAATCGGTCATTTTGCTTTTCTATCACCTCTATCTCGTCAAAATTAAAGGCGTAGCAGCCCAAATCATTCTTGTTGTAAACAAAACCGTGTATGAGATTTACGGTAATCCTCAGTTCACCGTCTGCCACAAAAATACACACGTCGTGATTCACAAAATTTTCATCGGTGGAATCGTAGCACTTTGTCACAATATACGGCTCACAGACACCGTAATACTCGCGAAGATGATTGCACGCCTCAGAAAGGCATCTTTTTTCAATGCGTTGCGCCTCCCCTTTCACCAAAGCAAACAAAGGACTTGCCGCTAAAATACCTATGACAATACTTACAACAAAACCACAAATGGTCAAAAGACCTTTTCCAATATAGCATAAAACACGCAATACCACATTGCCGGGCATTGCTATAGATTCTTCCCAAAATAGAAAAATCAATGTCCCGATAAGCATTACAGAAAACAAAACTACCAAGGCCAATATATTAAAGAATTTATCTCGCCGGACACTTTTTCTTTCCTCTTTTGTCAGCGAGCGGTAATGCATATCACTTGCAACTTTTTCTGTTTTTTTGTTGCCATTATACTTAAAGTATCGCATAATTATCCTCACTTGTGAACATATACTCTCGACCTCTTCGTGTCACCCTCGCCTTGCACCGTGCAGAAAAACTCCCAGCCATACCGCTCGTAAAACGAATCGTGGTCCGTCACAATATACAACGTATCAATACCCGTCTTCTTCATATCCTTGCAAACAAAATCCAGCAATACCCCTGCCACACCGTTGCCCCGTTTATCAGGCTCTGTGTACACAGCGCACACATTCGGCCGCAAGTCTTTTCTATCGTGAAAGTCATTATCGATAACACCAAGGCCGCCGATAATGCGAGTATCTTCCACGGCAACGTACCATTGCGGAACAGCGCCGCTCCCCGCCAAGCACTTGTCCATACTCTCAAGATATGCTTCTAAGGGCACTCCCCACTTTTTGTGAAACCAGCTTGCCATTTCATTTTTCATTTCAGGTCGGTCTGTTAACCGTATTACATCGCAGTTCATAAATGCACACACTCATCGTGTTCAAACATATCAAAAAAGAAAGAATCAAGTTGACTCGATAATTCCTCTTTTCCTTTATATTTCCCTTTTCTATCCAGAACAGGGCGCCAAATATTCAGCCCGTCTTTTTCCGCAATTTCAGAAGCGTAAAAAGTATAATTCTTCTTGTTAAAGTACA
>JAGAKK010000020.1 GCA_017625675.1 Clostridia bacterium
GAGTATGCAAAGGGCGCTGACGGAAAGATTGACCGTACGAAGATTGAGAAGCTCACACCTGCTTATCCTTCCACAATAAACACAAAGGAAGCGGCTGTTGATTACGTATACAATGATAAAATCGCAAGAGAGCTGAACGTTATTCTCTCTTATTGGGCAACTGCAACAACTCTTACAACAGAGTTTACTGCTAAGGCAAAAGAAGTAATCCTTCACGAAAACGTTTCTGATGACGGTTCACTTCTCGTTCCCAATATCTCCGGTATCGTTTCTCTCGGACACACAGAGGCTGCAGGCACCACAGTAAGCGTTGCAGGCACTGACTATAAAGTTGCATCAGGTCACAATGATGACGGAACAGTTAAGAATGCAGACGAGTATGACGTTCTCAGAATTACTATTGACGGCGTTGACCCCAAGGCTATCTGGAACTTTGCTATTCCCGTTGCTCCTCAGCACTACTACGGTGAGGGCAGCAAGGTAGGCGTTGACATTGCCAATAATAAGTTCGGCGTTGAGTTTGCAAGCTTCGGCTTTATGACAGACGTTATTCAGTCTACCAGAAACATTAAGCTTCCTATGGGTGCCGGCGCATACAAGGCAACTGACGGAAACAATAACGATGCTCCTTCTGAGAGCGATTTCTATACAAATAACGTTGTTTACTTCAAGGCAAACAACAACTTCTCAACAGTAGGAGAGGGCATTGAGAACGCAAAGATCGAGAAGGTAAGATACCAGATCGTAAGTGCTCAGAATGCTATCCCTGCTCTTGAAAACGGCACAGTACACTACATTTCTCCTCAGCTCACCACTGACAACTACGAGAAGCTTGGTACACTTGCTTCAAAGGGTATGGTTACGATTACAGAGGACCAGCTGGGTTACGGTTATATCGGTGTTAACTCCGCTAAAATCAATGACGTTAATATCCGTAAGGCGATTATGTGCGCAATGAACACATCTCTTGCTCTTGACTATTACCGCGCAGGTACTGCTTCCCAGATTTTCTGGCCTATGTCAATGGTAAGCTGGGCATATCCTGACGGAAACGACGCAAATGACAACGGCAAGGATTATCCTCAGATTGGTACGTGGAATGATGACGTTGCAAGAAAGAACGTTGAAAAATATATGCAGGAAGCAGGCGTCAGCGCAGGCGACAGCCAGCTTAAGATTACTTTCACTATTGCAGGTTCCAGCCTCCAGGATCACCCCACATACAAGGTGTTCAGAGATGCTGCAGCTCTTCTTAACGATCTCGGCTGGGAAGTAGAGGTTGTTTGTGATACACAGGCCCTCACAAAGATCAACACAGGATCTCTTGAGGTTTGGGCAGCTGCATGGTCTTCTGCTCTTGACCCTGACCTTTATCAGGTATACCACAAGGATTCAACTGCTACAAGTACTCTTGCCTGGGGTTACAACTACCTTAAGAACAACGGAACTGCAGAAGAGCAGATGCTCCTCAACGACCTCAGTGAGCTCATTGACGACGCTCGTTCCGTAAACGATCAGGAGAAGCGTTCTGAGCTTTATCAGGAGGCAATGTCCTTGATTCTTGACCTTGCAATCGAGCTTCCCGTATACCAGAGAAGCGTGCTTTATGCATACAATTCCAATATAATCAATAAGGACACTCTCCCTGCAGAGTCAGAGATGAATCCTTATTCTTCTCCTTTGGACCGTATTTGGGAAATTGAATTCGTTGGATAATTATTCGGAGTGAATTATGTTAAAATATATCATTAAAAGATTAGCACTGTCGATACTCATATTATTGGGTGTTTCATTGATAATCTATTTTCTGATCCGCTTGATGCCCGTTGATTTTATTCAGGATAAGATCAACGCCATCAACCAGAACGGTGCTACTGTAAGTAAAGAAACAGTTGACGCAATGTACGAGATGTATGGTCTTGGTGATGACAGCTTCATCGGCATCTTTAAAGGCTACGGAAACTGGCTCCTGGCCCTTTTGAAGTTTGATCTCGGAACAAGCTTTGTATACGGTGTTCCTGTGCTTGACGTTATTTTCAAGCACATGGGAATATCCTTTGCCATTGCCCTCATTGCTACAATATTTGAGTTTTTGATCGCAATACCTCTCGGTATTACGGCGGCGATACACCAATACTCATTCAGGGACTATTTTGTAACAGTTCTTGTAATGATCGGTATTTCATTGCCTTCTTTCTTCTTTGGACAGATGTTGAAGGACGTGTTTGCGCTGAAGCTGGGGTGGTTCCCTGCCTCCGGTCTTATTGACGCTACGGTGTCAAATTCCGGCATGGCTCTTTTAGGGGACTACTTTATGCACATGTTTATTCCTATTCTCACTATCGTTATTTTAAGTATCGGCGCGAGAATGAGAATGACCAGAACAAACATGCTGGAGGTAATGAATTCAGATTACATACGTACAGCCCGTGCCAAGGGTCTTAAGGAGAGTGTTGTAATCAATAAGCACGCTTTCAGAAATACCCTTATTCCGCTTGTAACGTCCCTTGCAGGCCTTTTGCCTTCACTGTTTTCCGGTGCGATCATTACCGAGCAGGTGTTTGACCTTCCCGGTATCGGTAAGATGGCCCTTGACGCCATGAACAGAGGAGATATTCCTTTCATCATGGGCTACAATATGTTCCTGGCGGTGCTCAGCGTTATAGGTATTCTTCTTGCAGACCTTATGTACGCTGTAGTTGACCCCAGAGTAAAGCTTGAGTGAGGAGGGGAATTATGGAAGAACTTAACAACAATTCAAATGAAGTTGAAGTACAAAACCCCGTTGACAACGATATTCCTCACGACAAAAGCGTAAGACTTATGTCTCCTACCAGAATGGTAGTGCGAAGATTTTTTAAATCAAAGCTCAGTATCGTAGGGTTGATAATGGTGCTCAGCCTGTTTGCGTTTTGCTTCCTCGGACCTGCTGTGTATACCCAGTGGGGGGAGATAGAGCTTGACGAAAGCGGAAAGATTGAGTATGCCATTGCAGAAACTACCTACGAGGTTGACGGAGTAGAGTACACCTTAAGGCAGACCACGGAGACGGAGCTTAAGGACAATTTCCTTGCGCCCCCTTCTTCGGAGCATCTTCTTGGTACTGACAACGAGGGCTACGATATTTTCGTAAGGCTTATGTACGGCGGAAGAATTTCACTTATCGTAAGTTTTCTTGCGGTATTCCTGATTACACTTCTCGGAGTCATTCTGGGCGGTATCGCAGGTTATTTCGGCGGAGCCATTGACAACGTAATAATGCGTATATGCGATATATTGATATGTCTTCCCGGTGTGCCGATTCTGCTTATCATCAGTACGGCCCTTGATGCTCCTGAGTACAATATTGATTCACAGTACCGCATCTATCTGCTTATGGCCTTCCTGTCATTGATATCATGGCCCGGAACAGCCCGACTCGTAAGAGGTCAGATTCTGTCTCTTAGTGAGCAGGAGTATATGGTGGCGGCAGAGGCTATGGGCTATTCTGTACCGAGAAAAATATTCAAGCATCTTGTTCCTAACGTAATGCCTCAGCTTATCGTTCAGATGACTCTGAGCCTTGGAAGCATGATTCTCTACGAGGCAACTCTTTCATACCTGAATCTGGGTGTAAAAGCGCCTTACGCAGCCTGGGGAACAATGATAAATATTATTTCCACCAATCAGGACATTCTCCAGCATCACCTTAACGTTTGGGTTCCTGCAGGTGTATGTATCGTTATTGCCGTGCTTGGCTTTAACTTTGTAGGCGACGGACTCCGTGACGCCCTTGACCCGAAAGCAAGGAGATAATGATTATGAAAAAAGATAATGTTAAAACAACGGAGAAAAAGACGAAGAACGGCTATCTTTCAGGCAAAGAAGTACGCGCCATTGCAAAGGAAAATGCAAAGGTTGTAAAAAAACTTGAAAAGTATAAAAACCGCAAGGCAGAGGAGTCTGAGTTCCTTACGGAAATGAGAGACCCTAAGAATATCCTTGAAATTGATCAGCTCCACACCTATTTCTTTACGGAGCAGGGCGTTGTAAAGGCCGTTAACGGTGTTTCCTTTGACGTTCCGAAGAATGCTACAGTGGGAATAGTAGGAGAGTCAGGATGCGGAAAATCAGTTACCAGCATGTCCGTAATGCGACTTATTCAAGGCCCTCAGGGACAGATATGTTCCGGTGAGATCCGCTTTGCCGCAGACGATGACGTGTACGGAAAAAAGGTATATGACATTGCCAAAATGCCTATCAGGGAAATTCACAGAATCCGCGGAAAGCAGATTGCAATGATATTCCAGGAGCCTATGACCTCTCTTAACCCTGTATTTACTATAGGTCAGCAGCTTGATGAGGTGACTTTGATTCACGTGCCCAATGCCACGAAAGAGATGGCAAAGGAAAAAACAATGGAGATGCTGGACCTCGTAGGCATTGCAATGCCGGAGCGTGTGTATAAGGCGTTTCCTCACGAGCTTTCAGGCGGTATGCGTCAGCGTGTAATGATTGCAATGGCTCTTGCAGGAAATCCTCGTCTTATTATTGCAGACGAGCCTACAACAGCCCTTGACGTAACGATTCAGGCTCAGATACTTGACCTTCTGAGAGATCTTAAGGAAAAAATCGACGGTTCTATTTTGCTTATTACACACGACCTTGGTATAATCGCTGAAATGGCGGACTACGTGGTGGTAATGTATGCAGGCCGTATTATCGAGAAGGGTACTGTTGAGGAGATTTTCCACAACCCTATGCACCCCTACACGATTGGCCTACAGAAGTCAAAGCCTACCCTCAAGTCAGACAGCGACACCTTGTTTAATATTCCCGGTAACGTGCCGAATCCTATAAATATGCCGGACCATTGCTACTTTAAGGAGCGTTGCTCTAAGTGCATAAAGAAATGCAGCGGCGATTATCCGGAGATGATTCAGGTAAGTCCTACTCACTTTGTGGCTTGCCACCTTTACGGAGAGGAGGAGAACAATGGCTGAAGAGAATATGATTGAAGAAGTTTCAACGTATGATGATGCGGCAGAAGAGGCGGCATATCTTGAAAAGAGAAAATTACAGATTGCCGAGGACTGCCAAAAGCCCTTTGACCCTGAAGCGATTCTTGAGGTAAGACATCTTCGCAAGTGTTTCCCTTTGAAGAAAACTCTCACAGGAAAGGTTACACAGGAGCTTGTTGCGGTAGATGACATCTCCTTTAAACTTAAAGCAGGCGAAACCTTGGGTATCGTAGGCGAGTCCGGTTGCGGAAAGACCACCATGGGTCGTACTATTCTGAAGCTTCACCCTTCAAACGGCGGTCAGATTATTTTTGACGGCAAGGATATTACAAATTACAAGTCATCTCAGATGCGTGAGATCCGCAAACAGATGCAGATTATTTTCCAGGACCCTTATTCATCACTTCCTCCCAGAAGTACGGTGGGCGGTATTTTGTCAGAGCCTGTAATGGTGCACAATATCGTTCCTAAGAGCGAGGTCAAGGACTACGTGCTGGAGCTTATGGACAAGTGCGGACTCCGTGATTATTATTACGAGAGATATCCTCACGAGTTTTCCGGCGGTCAGCGTCAGAGAATATGTATCGCAAGAGCGCTCTCTGTAAATCCTAAGCTTGTAATTTGCGATGAGCCTGTTTCTGCGTTGGACGTTTCTATTCAGGCACAGATAATAAATCTTTTGAAGAGTCTGCAGGAGTCAATGAATCTTACCTACGTATTCATTTCCCACGACCTTTCCGTTGTAAAATTTATTTCGGATAAGATCGGAGTAATGTACTTAGGCGCAATGATGGAGTTTGGTAAAAAAGAGGACATTTTCAGCAATCCTCTCCACCCTTACACCAAGGCATTGTTCTCAGCGATTCCTCATCCCGACCCGGACGTGAAGATGAACAGAATGGTGCTTACGGGAGATATTCCCTCTCCTGCAAATCCGCCTAAGGGCTGTCGTTTCCACACCCGTTGTCCTTACGCTAAGGAAATCTGTAAGCATATTACACCTGAGTACAAGGAGTACGAGGAAGGTCACTTTGCGGCGTGCCACCTGCTTGAAGAGGAGTAATGCTCTATGAGTGAAAAAAAGGCCGCTTCCAAGGAAGAAAAGCCTAAGAAAAAAAAGGAAAAAATAATATACGTTGATGACGGCAGAACTCTTGCCGATATGTCAAACGTATCAAGGACCGCAGTTTTTTTGCCCCAGAAGTTTACCGACAATTTGTCAGGAGATGCTAAGTCTGACAACGGGCGCAGGGCAGAAAGGCGACAGGCGAGGAAAGAATACAGGGCAAGCGTCAAGGAGCAGCTTGCAACGTTCTTTAATGCTATGAAAATGATGTTTCTTCCTATGCTTGCGGTGATTGGCTGTATGGTGGGTGTGTATCTTATATTGCAACTGCTGTATATGCTGACGAAGTTGTAATTTAAATTTAACGTAAAAAAAGAACTTGAAGTCACAATCCGTGATTCCAAGTTCTTTTTATATTGTTCTGAATTGTTTTTACTTAACGGCAATTTTTCTCGTAAATTACAAGCAATCCTTTGAGCAAAAGATCGTCATCAATTATTATGTCTCTCTTGCAGTGGGGGACAATGGTTCTGGCAAGGCCGCCTGTGGCAACAACGGTAACTTTTTCGCCAAGCTCTTCCTCAATCCTTTCCACAATACCGTCTATTGCCGCCGCATTGCTGTAGAGAATGCCGCTCTTCATACAGTCAATGGTATTCTTTCCGATGACCTTCTTAGGCGCTTCAATGCTGATGCCGCTAAGCTGTGATGCGCGTGATGTAAGTGCATCAAGAGAAACTCTTACTCCGGGCAATATCATACCGCCAAGGTACTTTTTCTGGGAGTCAATAACCGAGGCGGTGGTTGCTGTGCCCATGTCGATAATGACTAACGGAACATTATATTCAGCAATTCCTGCAACGGCTGCGGCAACTAAGTCCGCACCAAGCTCTCCGGGGTGGTCCGTCTGAATATTAAGCCCTGTCTTCACACCCGGTCCTAAAACCATCACGTCTTTTTTTATGATTTTTTTTGTGGCAAGCCGAGCAACCTCTGTAATCTGGGGAACAACAGATGAAATAATACAACCGTCAATGTCATTATCGGTAATTCCGTATATGTCAAGAACAGTTTTTATATCAACTGCATACTCCAGCTCCGTCTTTGTGCGGACTGTGGAAAGCCTTTCGATAAAGTATATTTTATTACGGTCAATGCCGCCTATAACGATGTTGGTATTGCCAATGTCAATTGCGAGAAGCATTTTTATCCCCTTTCAATCAAGTTCGCTTTGTTAAGGGCCGTGCCGATAAGTCCTGTAAGAAGCGTTGCTGCGATGATTTCAAAAATAGCGTTGATACCTACGAAGGTACAGGCGAAAATAAACAGATTCTTTCCTGCAATAAAGCCTTGCAGATATTCTGTGTTTGCAAAAAACAGGATCAATGTACTTGTGAAAAGAAGTGTGTTTAAAAGCGCAGCGCAAAAGCCGGTAACATAGTATAAAACGTATCTATTAAGGACTTTTTTTAATGCAGAAAAGATAAGACCTGCTAAAAGACCTGCAAGGAGACGGGTGCCGATGCACAAAATACCGGTAAGAACCGGACTGATTCCGCAAAGCGTAGTTCCGAAAATATCCTTGCCAAAGCACGTTGCAAAACTTGTGATACCAAAAACCGTTCCTGTAATGGCACCGCCTTTTATGCCGGTGGATATTGCCGCAACGGCTACGGGCAACATCATAAAACTGATTACAAGCGGTCCTATAGGAAGATATCCCAACGGAGTAAGAGCCAACACAAGCTCCAGTGAGATGAGAACAGCGATAATTACCAGTTCTTTAATAAGATTTTTTTTGTTCATAATAAATTCCTCCTTGTTATCATTCCGGATGGTCCGGATACAATACGGTGATGGAATAAAGCTCGCCTTCCGGCAAACCCTTCTATCTGTCTGATATAATATACCTTTTTTTATCATATTGCAAGTAAAATCGCACGACCGCACCGGTTGTCTGTCCCCCTGGTGCGGTTCAACATATAGAAAATTAATTGACATATATTGGCTATATGTGGTATATTATGAAAGGTATAGTTGTACTATATATGTTGAATAAACGGAGGGATTATATGAATTTTTCTTTGGAAAATGTTAAAGGTAACTTGAAGGGCCTTGTTTGTGCTTTTCTTGGATTGTTCCATTTTATCTGGATGGCGATTCCTTACGCAAATCTTTATATGAAGAGTGAAGATACTAAGATGAACGAGAACTTTTCCGGATATGATTTGTTCAGTTTCGGAAGCGCAAAGGTTGGCTTCCTGGTTGTTTTGTTCCAGGTGCTTGCTTTGATTGCGGCTATTGTTCTTTTGGTTTCAGCGGCATATTTGCTCGTTAAGGCTTTCGTTGGAATAGACCTTCCTGAGGAGTTTGGTCCTGTTAGCTTTACTAAGGTAAGAGATATTTCTATGTTGGCTTATGCAGGCGCTAACGTTTTGCTTTTCCTTTCACAGATTATTGTAGCTCTTGCTAATACTTATTCTATTAAGAATGACTTTGCTGATATGAAGCTGGGCATTGGCCTTGGCTTTGGAATCTTCTGGGTAGTTCTTTTGTCAGCAGGTGCGGTTGCAGCATTTTTTGTAATTGAGAAGAAATACCCCGAGCTTCTTGAGGGCGGTTCTTTCGAGAAGACAGTTTACGTATGTGATCAGTGCGGTGCATCTGCGAAGAAGGGCGCTGCTTTCTGTGGCGCATGCGGCGGCACTGTTTCTGAGAAGGTTATTCTTCCTACAATCTTCGTATGCTCCGGTTGTGGCGCAAAGGCTAAGAAAGGTGTTGCGTTCTGTGCATCTTGCGGCGGTCAGGTAGTTGAGCAGGTTGCTCCTCCTCCGACGATGTTTGCTTGCTCTTCTTGCGGCGCAAAGGCTAAGAAGGGTGTTGCGTTCTGCTCTAAGTGCGGCGGCCAGATCGTTGAGAAGCCTGTACCTACATACGCATGTGAAGCTTGCGGCGAGCCTTCTAAGAAGGACGTTGCCTTCTGTGCAAAGTGCGGCGGAAAAATTATTGAGAAGTAATTGTGACTTGATAGGGAGGCTTGAATAAAATGAAAAAGATTTTTGTTGCTGTTATTATTTGTTTGCTTTCTGTTATGGCTTTGGCTGGTTGCTCCGGAAAAGATTGTGACGGATGCGACGAGAAGGCTGTTAAGTCCATTACCGGAAAAGTAGACGGCGAGACAGAAAAGAGCTATTTCTGCGAAGATTGCCTTGATGATTTTCACGAGGGAATGAAAGAAACCGTAGAGATGATTGAGGAAATGAAGAAATAATTGCAGGAATTTGCCTGTAATGGTGTAATCAACAAAACCACTGAAAATTAGCTTTTCGGTGGTTTTGCATTTATAAGGAGGCTATGATGAACCTTAAAAGTAATATTAAAAACATAAGCTGTGCTTTAATCGGAATCCTTCATTTTGTCTGGTTGGCATTGCCTTTTATGACGGTAAGTGTGTCCGGAAAAATGTTGAAGGTCAAAGGTTCTTTTTCAGGCTACAACGTAATGGCCGGTGAATTCAAGGAGGCCAATGCAGCGGCGTTGGTTGTTGTTTTCCAGGTGCTGGCTATAATTTGCGCAGTTGCACTTATACTTTCTGCAATGTACCTTCTGGTGAAGGAGATACTCAAAGAAAAAGTGCCCGGGAAAATCGGACCTGTTGAAATATCTAAAGTGCTTAATATTTCATTGCTTGCGTATGCAGTGTTTAACATCGGACTTCTGGCATCAGAGATTATCGTTTGCATTGCCAATGCAAAGTCAACGGATATGATGAAATTAGGATATGGCATCGGTTTCGGCCTTTTGCTTACAGTTTTCTTTGCAGTAGGCGCGTTTGTTGCGTTTGCTGTGATTGAAAATAAATATCCTGAGCTTCTGGAGGGCGGTTCTTATGTAAAATCAATCTGGGTTTGCGATCAATGCGGGGCGTCTGCGAAAAAGGGTACTGCTTTCTGCGGCGCATGCGGTGGTTCTGTTTCCGAAAAGGTTATTATTCCTACAATGCTTGTATGTTCTTCTTGCGGCGCAAAGGGCAAGAAGGGTGTTGCTTTCTGCTCTAAATGCGGAGGCCAGATTATTGAAAAGCCCGTGCCCACTTACGCATGCGAGGCCTGTGGCGAGCCTTCAAAGAAGGACGTTGCATTCTGCGCAAAGTGCGGTGGAAAGATTATTGAAAAATAATTGATTTTTTTTATAAATATATTTTTGTGCGCTTCTGTCGTTTTCGGATGACAGAAGCGTTTTTTATGACGAGCAGTGCACCAGGGGGACAGACGACCGGTGCAATTTTCAGGCGACATTTTTTTGCACCGGTCGTCTGTCCCCCTGGTGCTCCTCAATGTATTTTCGTTGACAAAGTAATAGAGCTGTTGATATAATAATAAAGAAAGTGTGGTGTGTTCCTATGAATAAAAAATTTGTTATTTGTCTTATATTTGCGCTTGTATTGGCAATGATTGTTCCGGGCTGTGAAGGAAAAAAGGCTCCGCTGACAGAGATTGAGGAAGCCGTGAAAAACGTGGTGGTCCCCGAAGGCGGAAACGTGCTGTTTCTGACAGTATATTCCGGAAGCGGTTCGGCTTGTCATTTTTATGCCTTTGAGAAAAAGGGCGATGCATGGAGAGAACTTTTTGATTGCGAGGGCTATCTTGGCCGTTCAGGTGTTTGCTACGCAGACAGAAAAAAAGAGGGCGATGGATTTACGCCCAGCGGTATGTATTCTTTCGGAGAATGTTTTGGAATAAAAGATGCTCCCTGCGAGGTTGCCAATGGATATACAAAAGTAACTGAGGATGATTATTGGGACAGCGATTCTACGTCACCTACGTATAACCGGCACGTTAAGGACTCTGAAAAAGATCAGGCATGGCTGGACGCAGGAAATTATGAGCACCTTATTAAATACGAAGGCGTATACGATTATGCGGCTATGATAAATTATAACGTTGATCCTGTAGTTCCCGGCAAGGGCTCTGCAATATTCCTGCACTGTATGTCTCAGACCAGAAATTATTCTGCAGGCTGTGTTGCCCTTCCTACAGAGAAAATGGCAGAGGCTCTTTCTTACATTGATGACAATACGTATATTCTTATTCTGAAGGATATAGCAGACGTTGATAAATACGAGGGCTGATAAACAGTATCATTGAAGACCCCCGTTGCGGCAAGATTGCCGCAACGGGGGTCTTACAATTAAGAAAAGAAAGATGAAATAATAGTGAAACTATTATGTTAAAAAGGCTTTGATTCGTTTTAGAGCTTCACGGATATGTTCAATTGAATATGCGTAAGAAACTCTTAAAAATCCTTCACCGCATTCACCAAATGCGGTGCCGGGGACTAATGCAACGTGAGCATGCTCCAATAAAAGCGCGCAGAACGCGTCAGAATCGATTTTCCGGTCGTATTTAGCTTCTAACGCAGGTTTAACCTTCTCGATGGAAGGAAAGCAATAAAAGGCTCCCAGAGGCTCAAAACAGTCCATCCCCAGCTCGTTAAATCCATTGACGATGAAACGGCGTCTGTAATTGTACTCTTTTTTCATTGCCTCAATATCTCCGTCACCGTTTTTCAAAGCCTCTATGGCTGCATATTGGCTGGTGGTGGGAGCGCACATTACCGCATATTGATGAACTTTAAGCATCGGCTTTATTATGTCAGGGTGACCGCAGGCATAACCTAAACGCCATCCTGTCATAGAGTAGCATTTTGAAAAACCGCTGACAATGATGGTTCTGTCATACATTCCGTCAATTTCAGCAATGGAGATGTGACGTGCTTCTCCGTACGTAAGCTCTGCGTATATCTCGTCTGAAAGAACTGCAATGTCGGTATCTCTCAATACTTCCGCAATTTCTTCAAGGTCTTCCTTTCTCATAACTGCGCCCGTAGGGTTGTTAGGGAAGGGAAGTATAAGCATTTTCGTCTTTTCTGTAATGCAGGCTTTCAACGTGTCTGCCGTAAGACGGAATTGGTCTTCTGCTTTAAGCTCTGCATAGACAGGGACGCCTCCTGCAAGGCTTACTATAGGGCCGTAGCATACAAAACTGGGCACCGGAACAATCACCTCGTCCCCCGGTGAAACGAGAGACCTTATGCAAAGGTCAATGGCTTCACTGCCGCCTACCGTAACAAGCACCTGAGAGGGCCCGTCGTATGAAAGATTAAAACGGCGCTTCATATACGTGGCTATTTCGTTTTTCAAAGTTGCAAGGCCTGCATTGGCGGTGTACTGGGTACGTCCCTTTTCAAGTGATGCAATGCCTGCGTTTCTGATGTGCCAGGGGGTAATGAAATCCGGCTCTCCGATTCCCAGAGAAACCACGTCCTTCATAGTAGCGGCAATATCAAAAAGCTTTCGTATGCCTGATGGGGGCATATTTGCAACTGTAGGATTTATTGCTTTTGAAGGATCGAAACTCAAATTCCAAGCACCTGTCTTTCGTCTTTTTTCTCTGCAGACTCAATAAAAAGTCCGTCGTCTTTATATTTCTTCAGAACAAAATGGGTAGCGGTACTTATCACCGTATCCATAGGCGCCAGCTTTTCCGAAACGAAAAGTGCAACTTCCTTAAGGCTCCTGCCCTCGATAATAAGCGCAAGGTCAAAAGCTCCGGACATAAGGTAGACTGAACGCACCTGATCATACTGATAGAAGGCTTCTGCAATCTGGTCAAAGCCCTTGTCCTGTTGAGGTGTAACCTTAAGCTCTATAAAAGCGGTAACGTACTCTCTGTCTGTTTTGTTCCAGTTGATAACGGTTTTTTTACCGACGATAATGCCTTCTCTTTCAAACTGTGCAATAGCATTTTTTACATCCGTTTCAGGCATATCAAGCATTACCGCAATTTCAGCGGGGGTAATGTCGCTGTGCTTTTCTATAAGTTCAAGTATTCTGTGCATTTCGCATCCTCCTTGGTTGTGCTTAAAAAAGTATAGAGTTAGAATATCATTTTCCAGCCGCAAGGGCAACAATTTCTTTCGTCTTTTTTAATTTTTCTTCCATATCCGCCACTAATTTAAACTGGTTTCTGGCTCTTACAAGATTATGCTCCGGATATGCGGTGGCAAAATATACATCGCCGTCAAGGAAGTCACTCAGAAAGCGTATTCCGCATTCAAAGGTCATCATTATCACGGACTCCGCCAGAAGGTCAATCTCCGCCTCTGTGAGAAACTCTGCAGCAACGGAAAGGTAGCCTTTGCAATATTCTTCAAAGATATCCTGTCTGAAATAAATCTTTGAAAGGTCTTTTTCGTCCTCCGCACCGCTTGAAGCAGCGCTTCTGAGGGCATCTCCGAAATCGTAAAGGGCGCTTCCCGGCATTACCGTATCAAGGTCTATAAGGCAAAGTACCTGCTGTGTGTCCTCGTCCGCCAGAATATTACTTAATTTAGTATCATTGTGGGTAACTCTGAGAGGAATGCTTCCGTCTGCAAGCTTGTCCACGATAATGCTGCACATTTCCTTGTGAGCTTTTGCAAAATCAATTTCAGGAAGGGCATCGGAAAGTCTGCCGGAACGGTTTTCTCCGATGGCAATTTCCAAATTTCTGAACCTGTTTTTAGTATCGTGAAAAAGGGGAATGGTTTCTGCAAGAATTGAGGCATCAAAGTCCATGAGCATCTTCTGAAAATCTCCCAACGCTGCGCCTGCCACGTAAAACGTGTGGAGGTCTCCTGCGTTAATGGTGTCAAGGCCTACGGAGTTTTTTATGTAACGATAACAACGCCAGCAATTATTATCAGAGTCTGTATAAAACAGCCTGCCTTCATTGGTTTTAATGATCTCAAGGGTAGCTCGCTTCGCATCTCCGCCTACGGCTTCGGTCTTTCTTCGTATATGTTCTGTAACGTTATCAATATTCTCCATAAGGGAGCAGGGGTCTTTAAAAATCCCCGTATTGATTTTCTGAACGATATACTTTTGTTCTCCTTGGGTAGCCACAAAGGTGTGGTTTATATGCCCGGAAACAATAGGTTCGATAGAACAGATATCCATGTCCAATGCTTCGTCAAAAGCAAAATTCGACAAAATATTTTCGTTAGGTATCACGATAATTCCCCCAATACTGAATGCCTTTCTTCCATAATATCATATTTTTATTAAAAATCAATATTATTTCGTTTGACGAGAGGGCTGAAAAGTGATATTATTTACGATGGTTCGCGTTTGCGGACGGAATTTAATAATAAGTTGCCTCTTAGGGCAAAGTTTTATAGAGAGGAGACCTTTGAAATGTGTCTTGTAACTGATTTTGAAGTTGTTTTGGGCGGCATTATGGTAGTGTTCTTAGGAATGGTTTCTATTGTGGGCCTTGTATGGATCGTTTCCAAGATAACTAACTTTTTTGAGAAAAACGGCGCAGAACGGGCGGCTGAGAAAGAAGAAAAGAGAGCTGCAAAAGAGGCTGCGAAAAAAGCGGCTGCCGAAGAAAAAGCTTTGAAGGCTGAAAAAGCGAAGAAGGAAAAGGCCCTGGAAATCGTAGCAAACGTAGGCGCCACGGAGGACGAACCCTCTGATGACGAGCTGATTGCTGTGATTACCGCCGCAGTGTCTGTGTATATGAGCAATGAAAACGGAGGAAGAAAACCCAGATTCCGTGTTACTTCCTTTAAGCGTGTTACGCCGAATAAATAAAAGGGTGGTGTTATCGTGGGATTAATTGAAGCTTTTAAAAATTTATACTTTACTTCAGGTATCGGTGAAATTATTAATAACTTCCTGGATGGTGGATATAAGACTGTTATTATGCTTGCGCTCAGCTGTGTGCTTTTGTATCTTGCCATCGTGAAGAAATATGAGCCGTTGCTCCTTTTGCCTATTGCCTTCGGTATGCTACTTGCAAACCTTCCTCTTGCAAATCTTGTGGCAGTGAAGGAAACTGTGGAAGAGCCGGGATTGATGTGGTATTTATATAGAGGTGTCGCCTTTGAAATATTCCCTCCGCTGATCTTCCTTGGCATAGGATGTATGACTGACTTCGGTCCTTTGATTGCAAACCCTAAGAGCTTGCTTCTGGGCGCTGCAGCGCAGGTGGGTATTTTCGGAACTTACGTAGGAGCAAGGCTTCTTGATATGACACCCTGGTTTTCCTTTACTCAGCTTGAGGCCGCAGCTGTTGCCATTATCGGCGGTGCGGACGGACCTACTGCTATTTACACTGCAGGAAAATTGGCGGAGCATCTGGTTCCTACGATAGCTATCGCAGCGTACTCGTATATGGCGCTGGTGCCTGTTATCCAGCCCCCTATCATGAGAGCTCTTACCACGAAAAAAGAGCGTTCCGTTGTGATGACACAGCTTCGTACAGTGAGCAAGACAGAGAAGATTATTTTCCCTATTGCTGTAACGATTTTCGTGGCGTTGGTGCTTCCTTCTGCTGCTACATTGGTAGGTATGCTGATGCTTGGAAATCTCATCAAAGAGAGCGGCGTGTGCGAGAGACTTTGCAAGACTGCTTCAAATGAACTTATGAATATTATTACAATAATGCTGGGTGTATCGGTAGGCGCTACTGCTACAGCAGAGAAATTCCTTGACCTTAAGACTATCGGTATTATGATTCTGGGTGTTTGTGCTTTTGCTCTTTCTACTGCATTCGGTGTGCTTTTCGGAAAACTCATGTATTGGCTGTCAGGCGGAAAGATTAACCCTCTCATTGGTGCGGCAGGTGTATCTGCAGTGCCTATGGCGGCCCGTATTGCACAGAAGGTGGGACGTGAAGAAAATCCCAATAACTATCTCCTGATGCATGCTATGGGTCCTAACGTGGCAGGTGTTATCGGTTCTTCTCTTGCTTCCGGTATCTTTATCAGTATGCTGGGTAGCCTGGTAGGGTAATTGTTGAGTGATAAGTATAACGTGTAAGGTTAACCCCACGGAAGGTATTTTCAAAAGCCTGCCGTGGGGTTTGTTGTGGGTTTAGGCGTAGCAGTTGCCTCGATATGTATTAGTTATTATCAGTATTTTCATTCTTATCTATTCTATTGGATGACCGGTCTTGTTGTGTTTCAATCAAATCTACAACAAGTTCGTTTAATTGAACTGCGTTGTTTGAAGAAATTACCGGAACACCGGTACGTGCTTCAACCGCTTTTCTTGCTTCTGCAGCAGCATCTCCTCCGGAACGTGCAACATCTACGTTCTCGGAAAACGTTTGCGGATTTTTCTGTTTTGAAATTTCAGTTGTGGTGGCTTCTGCCAGCATATTAAGAACAAGCTCCATATCCGACATATTATCCCGGAGATTTTCTTTTTTCAGCCCCTTAAAATTTTTGTACTGTTTCGTTGACATTCCTGACCAGGCGCGTGTGATTTCATCGGTAAGTATTGCAAACTCTACACCCTTAGTTACGCCTCTGTTCTGCCATTCCTCAGTCAGGGCATTTCGAATTCGTATGGACAAAATGCGCTGATGAATCCATTCGTCGCTGTATCCCTTTTTTTGATAAGTTTCAAGGGCGCGATCTATTGCTTTTTCCGGATCAATGGTTTCTTCAATTCGTTCTCTGCCGACCTGTGCTAACCACAGTTTAAACGGCTCCGCTTTTTTTGAAGGAATTGATTGAATTATTCGCAAAAGCTGCTCGGTATCAGCAACGTCGGTTAAACGCTTTTTTCCGTCAGCGGCAGTCATTTTCAAACCGTGACAATTTGTCACGGTTTCATTCCCCTCTTCTTTTAAACGTTGTTTAAGTTTTCTCCAATAGCTTTGTGGATCAATACTTTCCGTAAGAATTTTTACCACATCCACTATCGAAAAATACCATTCTTCACGCTCAGAATCCCAAGCGGTTCTTATGGTTTGGTCCTCAAATAATTGTATATTTTCATTCATAATATTCCCTTCTTTCTTTAGGCGATAGAAATAATTGCCTGAGCTAAATTAAACCCCTTTTGATAGATTTGTTTTATCTGACAAAAGGGGTTTAATGCAAGTTTCAGAACAAAAGTAATTAACTTTTAGTTGAGTATTTTAATTGCTGAAAAATCAAAGCTTTTCAAAATCCTCTGCGCCGTGTCCGCAAAGAGGACAAATAAAGTCAGGAGGCAGAGGCTCTCCCTCGTAAACGTAGCCGCATATTCTGCATACGTAGCCTTTCTTTTCCTCAGCCTTGGGGGCCGGAGCAGGCTTTATATGGTCAAAATAATACTGGTAAGTAGCGCTTCTGTCGCTGTTGAACACACCTGAACACGTAACCGTGGCAATAAACATTGTGTGGGTTCCGCAATCCACTGTTTGAGTCACCTCTGCGGAAATAAATGAGTTCACCTGCTGTGTAAGAATCATTACACCGTTCATTCCGCGGATAGCGCCGTTAAGGCCCTGAAATTTGTCGGTGTCACGGCCGCTTGCAAAACCAAATCTCTTGAAAAGCTCAAAATCTGCCTTTTCGCTGATGGTGGACACATTGAACTTTTTGGTGTTCATAATCATATCGTGGGTGTAGTTCCCCTTGTTGACGCAAATTGATATCTGCATCGGAACAGAGGTCAGCTGAATGGCTGTGTTTATGATGCAGCCGTTGTCCTTGCCGTTCTCGTGGGCTGTCAATACGAAAAGTCCGTAGGACAGCTTGTGCATTGCCGCGGGGTCTATCATTTTGTTTTCTGACATATCAAGTCAAACTCCTTTCAAAAATAAACTGAGGTCAAATGTTTTCAGCAATATTATTGCCTGAAAATTATTCTTTAATAAATCTCATCATAAGCTTGTGGCCTGTAGCCTCATAGCGGTTCGTAGAATTTGCGTAGGGCTCGTCGTACTTTGCATTGTCGTCTGAAATCTCTTTCTTCCGGCTGTCGTAGATC
This sequence comes from Clostridia bacterium, assembly GCA_017625675.1. Taxonomy (GTDB): domain Bacteria; phylum Bacillota; class Clostridia; order UBA1212; family UBA1212; genus RGIG8523. The sequence goes on from JAGAKK010000020.1 coordinate 17,879, forward strand.
ATATAGGGCACTGCGTCGTGAGTATGTGTGCGAAGGGCAAGGGGAGTGGGGTGATCGGGCATTACCAAGATCTTGATGTCCTCACCCTCAAAAGCCTCGATAATGGGCTTAACCACAAGCTCATCTATCATCTCAATGGAACGCTTTTTGTTCTCAATCTCGTGTCTGTGGCCGCACTCGTCGGGGGCTTCCATGTGAATGTAAACAAAATCGCCTTCGTTTTTCAGGTAGTCAATAGCGGCCGCTGCTTTTCCGGGGAAATTGGTGTGGATATTTCCTGTCGCGCCCTCTACTTTAATGATTTTCATACCTGCGCAGATACCAAGACCCATTACAAGGTCAACTGCTGATACGATAGCGCCCTTGACGCCGAATTTCTCCGTAAAGTCGCTGAGTCCGGGACGTCTGCCTTCTCCCCAGGGCCATATTGAATTGGCAGGGCGAAGTCCTCTTTGGCGGCGCGCCTCGTTAATGGGGTGGTGGTTCAGAAGCTCGTAGCTCTTTTTCATATAGTCAAGAAGGAAGCTTCCGAAAGCAGAAGAGGGCAGATACTCTGTGATTTTTTTGCCGGTAATATCGTGGGGAGGTGTACAGCCCAATTTCACGTTGCCGGGGATATCGTAAATGATGCAATGACGGTAACTGATGCCGGGGTAGAAAGTGAGCTTTGAATTGCCCAGCTTTTCGTTTATGTAAAGCATCAGTTCCCGGGACTCCTCTGTGGTGATCTCATCGGAACTGTAATCTATCATTGTCTTGTTTTCGTAGTCCTCTTCTTCTGAGAGGGTTACAAGGTTGCATCTTATGGCAAGGTCGTCGTCCCTCATGGTGATACCCATTGAAACCGCCTCTAAGGGTGAACGTCCCGTGTAATAAACGTCAGGGTCGTAGCCCAGAACGGACATGTTGGCAATGTCGCTTCCGGGAGGGTTCAGGTGGTCGGGCACTGTCTTTACAAGGCCGATTTCGCTGTATTTTGCAAGGCCGTCAATGCAGGGCTTGTTTGCCACGGAAAGGGGTGTTTTTCCTCCGAATTCATCAAGAGGGTAATCAGCCATTCCGTCTCCTAAAATTACAATATATTTCATAATAAAAACTCCTTTAAAAGATTTTTTGAATTATCAATTTATTTAATTATTATTACCGAACAGCTTGTTGTGACTTTCAACCAGCTGCTCAAAGCTTATGCCGTAGGTCTTTGCAATATCAAGGGCAAAGCTTCTGCCTTGAGGAGGCTTTGGCAAGATTTTATACGTTCTTTTATTTCCCGTCTCAAACTTCTTGATGCCGTCCTCGGTCATTACCTCAAGGTCTGACGCCTCGTCAACTCCTGCTACAAGGCTCATCATATCGCTGAGGCCATCTTCTTTGTTAAGCTCAGGAATGTTTTCTGCCAGCTCATGAATGTGGGTGGCAAAAAGTGCTCTGCAGCCTACCTTTCGCATATATCGCACGATCTCCGTGGCAATAAACAGACATTCCTGATGACTGGTACTGGAAAGAGACTCGTTCATAAGTATCAGGCTGTACTTTGAGAGCTTTGGCAAAATGGTTTCAAGCCTTACGCATTCCTCTCCAAGTCGTCCTTCGCTTACGTTGTTCTTTTCAAGCTCCGGAAAGTGGGTGTAGATATTGTCCACGGGACTTATTTCGCCGCTCGAGCCTGCAATGGGAAGCCCTGACTGGAACATAAGCTGGGCAAGGCCCAACGCTCTGGTAAATGTGGTCTTTCCACCCTGATTTGCGCCGGTGAGGATGGCAATGCGGCCTGCATTATCGTCCATATCAATATCGTTCGTAACCACAACGTTGTCGAGCCTTGTAAGGCCTGTGTCAGACATTATCTTGATGGCAAAGCTTGCGTCGTAAATATCCCGGACGCTGAATTTTCTTTCTTCCTTGGGAAGGGCTTTCGGAAAGCAAACCGGAAGACCGCTGCTTTTTAGTTTTTCAGCCAGATGACAGCCTCCTATGTAAAAGGATATTTCCGGCATCAACTCGAAAAGAAACGCCGTTTCAACTCTCTCAAAACGGGACAGCGCATTCTGCAGGTGTCTGAAGGTATCGTTCATAACAAGGGATAAATCTCTCATTATGGCGGCGTCAAGGGTGCCTGCGGAATTGTCCTTCATTATGGAATAAAACGTTCCGATGCCGTAATATTGCTCCTCGTTTGACCGTGTTCCGAAAATGTTTGAAAGAAGACCTTTCTTTTTTATAGGCTTTTCCTGTACCGACAAAAGCACTGCCTCGCAAGGGTGCATTTCGTCGTCAAGATTTATTCCGATTGTAACACTCTGGACACTTTTTATGTCATCACTGAGTTTCGGCAAAAGCTCTTCAAGCTCGTGAAAGGCGGGGTTTGCGGTAATGTCACTGATAAGCTTCTGAAGCTCTGTCAGTCCCTCTGAATCAAAGGTTCTCTGGGAGCTGCAGAAAATACGCTCCAGTATTTTTACGCATTGTACGTAAACCTTCAGAAGCTCCATTCTCCACGCAGTCTTTCTCACCTCGTCATCGTGGGAAAGGTTAGTTTTCTCCATCCGGGCAAGCTGCATGGTAAGCGGCTGCAGCTCTGCGTTTAAGATTATCTCAATCTCAGGATATTTCATAAAGTCCTTCATTATCGCCTGTCTGTAGGAGATAATCCGGTCGTCCTGAATCATGTCAAGGAGTCTTCTGGCAATATACGTGCGGCTGTCGTTTCGTACTTCCATGCCCTCTATTATCATCAGGGCATTTGTGTCACGCTCGGTAAGGTCCTGGTTAAACAGTTTCCCTTCGCCGCTTTTCACTGCCTCTTCGTGGGCTCTTCCTAATTCATAATCCGGCCACATCAAGCTGAAAAAGTGCTTTTTATACATTCGCATCTTCCTTTCTGCTTTCCAAGGGTTCTGAGTTTACAATATCTTTAATGATCTCTCCTGCCATAATAAGGCCTGCAACGGAGGGTACGAAGGAAACGCTTCCCGGCGTCTTTGTGCCTTTGAGCACAGGCTCCTCAGGTGACCATACAGTTTTCAGTTTCTTAATTCCGCGTCTGCGAAGCTCGGTGCGCATTACCCTTGCCAAGGGGCAATTCGTGGTTTTGCTTATGTCACTCACTCTGAATTGGGTGGGGTCAAGCTTGTTTCCCGTCCCCATAGAGCTGATAATGGGTATGCTTTTTTCTTCTGCAGTCTTTGCAAGGAGTATCTTCGAGGTCACACAATCAATAGCATCGGCAATATAGTCATATTTCTCCCAGTCAAATTCACCGGAAGTTTCCTCTCCGAAGAAAAGTGTTTTCACGGTAACGTTGCAGCAAGGGTTAATGTCAAGGAGTCGTTCTTTCATAACCTCTGTTTTATAGCGTCCCACCGTGCTTTTCAGGGCAATTATCTGGCGGTTTCTGTTTGATTCGCAGACGGTGTCGTTGTCCACAAGTGTGATATTGCCGACACCTGCCCTTACAAGGGCTTCCGCAGTAAATCCGCCGACGCCGCCGATGCCGAACACGATAACGTTTGCTTTCTCAAGGGCGTCAACGCCCTTGCTTCCAAGCAGAAGCTCAGTGCGTGAACGAAAGCTTTCAATTTCTTTTTTATCTTTTTCCAAAGGCCTCATTTCGCACCGTCCTTTCTGCCAAATTCCTGATACGCTAATTTTACCACGGGCATTTCGTTTCTGCAATGTTTTTTTGCCGATGAACACATCAAGGAGCGCACCAGGGGGACAGACAACCGGTGCAAATTTTTCACACTCAAAAATTGCACCGGTTGTCTGTCCCCCAGGTGCAACCC
>JAGAKK010000021.1 GCA_017625675.1 Clostridia bacterium
AAGTGCAATCGGTGCTTGATGAAGTGAAAAGTACCGCCACAGGTCTTTCCTCTGATGAGGCGTCAAAGCGTCTTGAACAGAACGGAAAGAACAAATTAGCGGAGGCGAAGAAAGTTCCTCTTATTGTGAGATTCTTTAAGCAAATGGCAGACCCTATGATTATTATTCTTCTTGCGGCTGCTGCTATTTCTGCCGTTACTGCAGTAATCGAAATGAGAGGCGGCGGAGACGGAGAGGGCTTTACCGACGTGTTCATTATTCTTGCTGTTGTGCTTTTGAATGCAGTTTTGGGTGTATTCCAGGAGAGCAAGGCGGAAAAGGCTATTGAGGCGCTTCAGGAAATGTCTGCGGCTACCAGCAAGGTTCTTCGTGACGGAATGATTAAGATTGTTAAGAGTGAAGATCTCGTAGTGGGTGACGTTGTGCTTCTTGAAGCAGGTGACGCTGTTCCTGCTGACGGAAGAATTATCGAGTGCGCCAGCATGAAGATTGAAGAGGCGGCCCTTACCGGAGAGAGTGTTCCTGTTAATAAAGTGCTTGACGTTCTTGAAATGAATGATGGCAAGGATATTCCTTTGGGAGATCGTAAAAATATGATATATATGGGCAGTACCGTTGTATACGGAAGAGGCTCTGCTGTTATTACAGGTACCGGAATGGATACCGAGATGGGTAAGATTGCTGATGCTCTTGCCAAGGCAGAAGAGGGACAGACACCTCTCCAGATTAAACTTGGTCAGCTCAGTAAAATTCTCAGTTTCCTCGTTGTAGGAATCTGTGTATTCATTTTTGGTTTTGGTGTAATTCGTGAGGGCTCCCTTAACGGCGGAGTTATCCTTGATACGTTTATGACTGCTATTTCTCTTGCTGTTGCGGCTATTCCTGAGGGATTGGCAACTGTAGTTACCGTGGTACTTTCTATCGGTGTTACAAATATGTCAAAGAGAAATGCTATTATCAGAAAACTTACAGCAGTTGAGACGCTGGGTTGCGCTCAGATCATTTGTAGTGACAAGACAGGTACACTTACACAGAACAAGATGACTGTTGTAGAGCACTACGGCGATGATGAAGAGCTTACTGCTATTGCTATGGCCTGCTGCTGTGATGCCCAGCTTGATGAAAATAATGAAGCTACCGGTGAGCCTACAGAGTGCGCTTTGGTAAACTTTGCATATAAGAAGGGTCAGTCCAAAAATGACCTTAACGTGAATTGCAAGAGAGTTGCTGAAGCTCCGTTTGACAGTATGAGAAAAATGATGTCCACCATTCATGAGAAGGAGGGCAACATCGTACAATATACAAAGGGTGCGCCTGATGAGATTCTTAAGCGTTGTACTAAATATGTCAAGGACGGAAAGATTCTTCCTTTGGACGAGGCTGCTACAGCGGCGATTCTTGAGGCTAATAAGAACTTTGCTGACAATGCACTTCGTGTGCTTGCGGCATCTATGAGACTTTATGATGCAGTTCCCGAGGACGTTACTCCCGAAAATCTTGAGCAGGATCTTATCTTCATCGGTCTTACAGGTATGATTGACCCCATAAGACCTGAGGTTGTAGATGCTATAAAAGAATGTAAGACAGCAGGAATCAGAGCGGTAATGATTACTGGTGACCATAAGGACACTGCGGTTGCTATCGCAAAGCAGCTGGGAATCATTGAAACTGCAGAGCAGGCTATTACAGGCAGCCAGCTTGATGAAATAAGTGATGAAGCTCTTGAAAGCGAAATTGAAAAGTACGGCGTGTATGCACGAGTTCAGCCTGAGCACAAGGTTCGTATCGTTAATGCATGGAGAGCAAAGGGCTTTGTTACTGCTATGACTGGCGACGGCGTTAATGACGCCCCCAGTATTAAGAGCGCTGATATCGGTGTAGGTATGGGTATTACCGGTACAGACGTTACGAAGAACGTTGCAGATATGGTTCTTGCCGATGACAACTTCGCTACGATTGTTGGCGCTGTGTCTGAGGGACGACGTATCTATGCAAATATCAGGAAGGCAATTCAGTTCCTTCTTGCTTCTAATATGAGTGAGGTGCTGGGCGTTTTCACAGCGACGATGCTTGGCTTCACACTTCTTAAACCTGTTCATCTTCTCTGGATAAATCTTATCACAGACTGTTTCCCTGCTCTTGCTTTGGGAACTGAGCCTGCTGAGGATGACATTATGGAACAGAAACCGAGAGATCCTAAGGAAGGCGTTTTTGCCGGCGGTCTTGGCTTTGACGTAGTATATCAGGGTATATTGGTTTCAATACTTACAATAGCGGCGTTTTATATCGGTGAATATCTTGCTGATCCTGCAGGCTTCCAATGGTTCAATCTGGCAGAGGACAGCAAGCACGGTATGACGATGGCGTTCCTTACTATGAGTATGGCGGAGATATTCCACAGCCTTAATATGAGAAGTCAGAGAGGCAGTCTGCTCTCTATGAAAAAGCACAACTGGCTTCTTTACGGCGCAGGAATTCTCAGCTTGATTCTCACAACTCTCGTAATTGAGGTAGAACCTCTTGCAAAACTTTTCAGTTTTGATCATCTGGAGCTTTCACATTATGCTATTGCCCTTGCATTGGCGTTCTCTATAATTCCTATCGTGGAAATTGTGAAGGCTGTTCAGAGAGCAATTGCGAAGAAAAAGAACTCATAATTTTACAGGGACAATCGTTAACTTGAAAGAATCACTTATACACCGCTTTGTTGAAGGACAAGGCGGTGTTTTTTGCGTGGAGTATTTATGAAAGGAGAGGAACGTAATAATGCATTTTTATATTACGGGTGACACCCACGGAGATTTTAACAGAATTGAAGCTTTTTGTTCAGAGCAGGAAACAACTGTTGATGATGTAATGATAATTTTAGGGGATGCAGGGATAAACTATTACCTTAACAGCCGTGACGAAATGTTAAAAAACAGACTTGCAGAGCTTGAAATTACACTTTTTTGCATACACGGAAACCACGAGGCAAGGCCCTGGGAAGCAGGAGATTATGATGAGGTTCTGTGGAACGGCGGCATAGTATACGTTGAGGAAGAGTATCCCAACATTCTTTTTGCTAAGGACGGGGAAATATATGATTTTAACGGAAAAAAGGTTGTTGCAATAGGTGGCGCATACAGTGTGGATAAGGGGTACAGACTTGCTACGGGAATGCGCTGGTATGATACTGAGCAGCCTGATGATGAAATAAAGGCATACGTTGAGGAACAGTTGGAAAAGGCAGATTGGACGGTGGATATTGTATTGACTCATGCAGCGCCTATAGAGGCGGAGCCAGTGTGGGCATTTTTGCCGGGTACAGACCAGTCAAGGGTAAACAAGGACACGGAGAGATGGCTGCAGTATATATGTGATAAATTGTCTTTTGAGCAATGGTATTGCGGTCACTATCACGTGGAGTGGGAAGACGGCAATATAAAGTTTATGTTTGAAGAATATGATGAGATAATATAAAAAGTGCCTCCTCCGGAAACTTCGCCGGCGGAGGCATTGCTTTATTGTTTTTATTGTTTTATTCATTCAGAGCTTTTTCAACTGCTGCTTTCAACTCGTCATATTCAAGAGATGAAAGGAACACGGAGGAAATAACGCCGTCATCCCTTAAAACCACAGTGTAGGGATACGTACCGCGCCCGCCGAGAGTGGTGTAATAGCCCTCTGTATTGCCGTCTTTGTAATCCTTGGCAAACACAATGTCAGAGTCCGGATAGTGCCCTTTGACGTAATTAAAGGCAGTCTGGTGAACCATATCGGTGTGGATTGCAATTACCGTAACGTCGTCACCATACTCGGTGGCAATCCGGTCAAAGTAGGGAAGCTCATTGACGCAAGGTGTGCACCAGGTGCCCCAGAAGTTTATGACAGTGACCTTTTGTGTTTTGGAAGGATTGATTGTATCTCCGGTAATTCCGGTGCTGTCAATTATCTGAAGGTCATATCCGTAGCAAAGTTGCCCTTCCTGATTGCCCAAGGGAACGGAAGGTGTGTCGGGAGAGTCCGTGCTGTCCGGATCGGAGGTTGCAGGAGGATTGGTGCTTCCTGCGCTGTCAGACTCAGTATCCTTCCAGAAATAAACAATTGCGCCAACAAGTATTGCAATCATAATCACCCAGGAAACAATTCTGCAAACAAGCTTTATGGTCTTTCGCTGCTTAGTTTTGCTTGAGATGATGGCTTCCTGCTCAGGTGTTATTTCTCCCTCTGTAGGAATAACTTCGTTATCCTTGAGGAAAATTTTAGAGCCTTTCCAGGAGATTGCCTTGGTAGGACATTCGTCAATACATTCGCCGCAGCTTATGCATTCCTGATCGCCGACTTCTTTAATGTCAACTTTGCATTTGTTTACGCACTTGTTGCAATGCGTACATTTGCCCTTTTCAAGCTTGATACCGAAAAGGGATATTTTATTAAATAGACCGTAAAGCGCGCCCAGAGGGCAAAGGAAACGGCAAAAAAGTCGGAAGACAAAGATTGAGCCCACCACAATACTTATCATTAAAATAAATTTCCAGGTAAAAAGAGGTCCCAGCATTGAGAAATAGCCTGCATTTACCTTGTTTGAGAGAAGTCCGAGCCCGCCTTCAATGGTGCCTGCAGGGCAGATGTATTTACAGAAGGTGGGAAGTGGCGTGTCTCTGAAAGCATACATTATCGGCACGATGAACACGAAAAACACTAAAATAACGTATTTTAAGTATGAAAGAATCCTTGTAAAAGGGCTCTTTTTTAGTTTTGGCGTTTTGATTTTGTAGAGGAGCTCCTGTATCAGACCGAAGGGGCAAAGCCAGCCGCAGATAAGGCGTCCGAAAAGTATGCAGTAGAGCAATAATATACCGCCAACGTAATAAAGAGTGCTTCTGTCTGCGCTGAAAGAGCCCTGAAGGGAGCCCAGGGGACATGCGCCAACTGCTCCGGGACAAGAGTAACAATTTATGCCGGGCACACACATTTTCTTCGTATTGCCCTGGTAAATATTGCCGGAAACAAAACCTCTGATATTTGCATTGAACAATAACGCAAAATAAAGCTGTACGATTTTTCTTCTGGTAGGTATGAGTTGTCTGAGTTTTTCCTTGAATTTCATAAATTAATTACCCCAATCCAATACATTCGGTGCAAATGTTTTTTGCCTTTGTAAGAACATCTGCGGTTCCGCCCTGCACAGCCCCGTATACAATAAGAGCAACGCCTGCAGCGATAAGCGCCCAAAGAACAATGGTTTTAATTGTTTTATATTCATTTTCTTTCTCTTCAGCGGCAGCCATAGAATCCTTTACAAAAGAATTGTTACCTGTGGTTTCGCCGGAGGAAATTATTGCTTTCAGTATTTCAGTTTCTTTTTTTATGCTGAGGCGGCAATGGTATGCCGTGAAAATTGCGTAAAAAAATGGGCTGACAAGGCAAAGACACAAAATAAGAACGGCCTTTATCATAGAAGAATTGATGTCGCTCTGATGAAAGTTTCCGGGGTCAAGCGCATATACGAGAAATACCGCGGAACAGATCGCCAGAAGGGCAAGGGTAATGATTTTATGTATTGCCCGCGTTTTCCTGAGTCTGTTGAGCGTTAATGCAGTTTCTTCGGAACATCCGGAACAATCAGCTCTGCTTTTCAGTGACTCAAGAAGAAAAACAACGTCCCCACCGGGGGTTGTCTTCTTTTTTTCAGGAGGTAAAAACAGGTTCAATATAAATCCGCCGACAACGAAAGCAAGACACAGATATACAGGCACTGCAATTCCTGAAAAAGCAGCGGCAACGTTTTCTCTGGAGAATGAGTCGCTCTTATAGATGCCGTAACATTCCAGAATAAGGCATATTGCGGCAATAACAACGGTAATGCTCAAGGCAATTCCGTATATCAAATGTATAAGTTTTTGTTTCTCTTTCGTCATGCTTTTTCCTCCAAAAATATTTACCGGGATATTATATCATAGAAAACTTTAATTGTAAATTTATAAATTGTGGAATGAGTCAGTGACCTGCCCCCTGACTCATGGCCCGGAAAGCCTTGCAGGGAAACGGTTTTGTGAAAAACGGGTGGCACATCGGTGGCGCATCGGTTATGCGTGATGAGTCAGGGAATATTTGGAAAATGAGTCGGAAATGAGTCAGGGGCAGGTCACTGACTCAAAAATTTAAGTTGCTAAGGAAAAAAACTTGCATATCAGGTAAAAATACTTTATTATATAATAGTATGCCTAAATTGGAATGCTATACATTGTTGCGGCCAAAGGCTTAAATTAGATATTAATATCTGTATGATTATGCAGAAAATCTTATAAAGGAAAGGCGAATTTTTAAATGAGATCAAAGACGCGTTTGACAATATTGCGCTCAGCAGTTGTGTTGTGTGTTGCGGCAGTGGTTCTGTGCTGCGCAATTCTTGCACCTAATACGAAACAGTCAGTTTACGGAGCTTCGTATATCCAGAAATTGGATGCAAATTCTCTGAAACTCAATTACGAGGATTTTATTGACAGCAACGTCATGTACAAGCTTCCCGACAGTGTGGGCGCTGATGAGGAAATATCAGTTATTATCACTGTAGGAACGGACAGCCTTATGGATGTTTATGAAGCATCTGACAAGACTATGAGTTTTTCAGAATTTGCCGCTACAGGTGACGTGGCTGAAAAGGTTGCCGCAAACGTCAAGGCTGAGAAAAATAAAATTCTTAAGAAGCTTGATGAAAAGAAGGTTTCCTACGAAACAGGCGAGGAATACTCTGCTGTCCTCAGCGGATTTGAGATTATTATTAAAGCCGGCGATTTCAAAACCACTTGCCAATCCTTGGGCAAGGGAAATAATGCAATTGTAGGCGAGGTTTATAACGTTGCCGAAACAAAGCTCGTTGAAAATAACGTAAACGTACTTGATACGGGTATTTTTGACAGCTCTGCATCAGGCTATGACGGCAGCGGTATGGTAGTTGCGGTTCTTGACACCGGTCTTGATTCCGCTCACTCTGCCTTTTCTGTGGATAACTTCACCTCTGATACTCTGGGTCTTACCTATGAGGACGTTGCCGCTGTTGTAGATGAAACTACTGCCAGCAAGCTTGCTAACGGAAACCTTGGCGTAGACGACGTATATATTAATAAGAAGGTTCCTTTCGGCTACGACTATGCCGACAATGACCCTGACGTATATTCTACGCACAATAACCACGGTACGCACGTATCAGGTATTATCGTAGGTAAGGACGACACCATTACCGGCGTTGCGCCCAATGCTCAGTTGGTATCTATGAAGATTTTCTCAGACGTTATGGATACTGCCCGTACCGCCTGGATTTTGTCTGCCCTTGAGGACTGTGTAGTGCTGGGTGTTGACGTTATCAATATGTCCCTTGGTACAGCCTGCGGTTTCAGCCGTGAGTCCGATGAGGAAGTGGTAAACGGCGTATACGACAGAATCCGTGAGGCAGGAATCAGTATGATCGTTGCGGCGTCAAACAGCTACAGCTCTGCTTACGGCTCTGAGGCAAACGGAAACCTGGGTCTTACTTCAAACCCTGACACAGGTACGGTTGGATCTCCTTCTACCTATGAGGGCGTAATGTCCGTTGCTTCCATTGACGGTACTGAAACACCTTATATCCTTTATAATGACACAATTATTTACTTTGACGAATCCACAGACGGTTCAAGTAATGAAAATAATTTCTTTGAGACACTTTTAGGTGAGGAAAAAGCAAAAGATTATGCTTTCGTAGTAATTCCCGGTGTAGGCCGTTCTGCAGACTACACAGGCCTTGACGTAGAAGGAAAGATCGTGCTTGTACGAAGAGGTTCCAATACTTTTGAAGAGAAAGCGCTTATCGCAGAGGCTCAGGGAGCGGCAGGTATCATTATTTACAATAACGTTTCCGGTGAAATTAAGATGAACGTAGGCGAGGCAAAGCTTGCAGTATGTTCTATTTCTCAGGACGACGGTGAGATGCTTGCGGCAACAGGCGGCGGAACACTTAAAATCAGCAAAGAGCAGTCTTCCGGTCCTTTTATGACAGGCTTCTCCTCCTGGGGTCCTTCTCCTACGCTTGGAATCAAGCCTGAGATAACTGCCCACGGCGGAAATATTCTTTCTGCAATCACCGGTGGCTCTTACGACAGACTTTCCGGTACGTCCATGGCTTGTCCTAACCTTGCAGGTGTGGTTGCGCTTCTCAGACAGTACGTTGTGGAGAATTTCCCTGAAATCGCAGACGACAATGCAAAAGTGACGTCTATGGTTTATTGCCTTATGATGTCTACTGCAGATATTGTTTACAACACCAACGGCTTGCCCTATTCCGTAAGAAAACAGGGAGCAGGTCTTGCAAGTCTTATGAATTCAATAAAAACCCCTGCATACATCATTACCTACGATAAGGACGGTAATGCAATGGACAAGACCAAATTGGAGCTTGGGGACGATGCAGAGAAGAACGGCGTTTACGAGATGTCCTTTGACGTGAAGAACTTCGGGGACAAGGCTGTGTCTTACGACATCGGTTATTACGTATTTACAGAGGGTGTAAGTGAAACTAAGACCAATGCAGGTGAAACTACCGTTACAGAAGAGGCATATCTTCTTGACGGCGCAAAGTTCGAGATTGTTTCTGCAGAGGGCGGCGCTTTAAGCGGAAAGAATATCACCGTTGATGCCGGAAAAACTGCTAAAGTGACAGTGAAAATCACTCTTGGCGATGCAGATAAGAAATATCTTGACGAGTCCTTTGAAAACGGCATGTACGTGGAAGGCTTTATCACTCTTGAGGCTACTGCAGGCACAGAGATTGATATGAACGTGCCTTACCTTGCATTCTACGGAGATTGGCTTGTAGCGCCTCTCTTTGACCGTGACTATTACGAAACCAATGCAGATGAGCTTGATAATGCCATTGACCCTGAGGACAAGACTATGGCTGATGCTTATGCTACACGTCCTGTGGGCGGTGTTTCTGATGACTTTGTAAGCTATCTTGGTTCATATTATTTTATACAGAATCCTGAGGACATCGTGATTTCCGCAAGCAGAGATTACATTGCGTTGTCAAATCAGGTGGGTACTGTTCACTCCTTGCGTTTCGTATGGGCAGGACTTCTCCGTAATGCGCAGAAGATCGTAATAACTATTACAGACGACACTACAGGCGAGGTTGTCTTTGAATGTGAGGACACTGACGTCCGTAAATCTTACGGCGACGGCGCAAGTATATATCCTGCAAACGTGGAAATTGAATTTGACACTATGGATTATAACCTTGCCAATAATACGGAATACACCGTAAAGCTGGTGGGATACCTTGACTACGGCAACGGCGGACTTGAGGAAAATGAGAAGAACGTTTTTGAGTTCCCTCTGGTTGCAGACTTTGAGGCGCCTACCGTAGAGGACGTTGAGTTCTATTACGAGTATGACAAGACAGCTGAGAAAAATCGTCTTTACGCAAAGATTGCCGTATACGACAACCATTATGCAATGTGTGCTCAGCTTGGCTATATCGTAAACTCTACTGACGAGAACGGCAATGCTGCTGCAGAGCTCAAGAGCTTTGAGCAGTTTATGACTCCGATATATTCTAAGAAAAATGCGACAACCTACGTAACCTACGAGCTTACAGATTACGTTTATGACATTAAGGATGATTCCCTTAATAAGAACAGCTTTGTTGTAACTGTTTATGACTATGCTCTTAACATTGCGACATTTGAAATCGGTCTTCCCGATGATTACGTTGACTTCTATTTTGACAGTCTGGCAGAGGGCGTTACACTTAGCCCCAACGAGGTTTACAAGCTGGAGCCTTTGGTATATCCCGACACTGAGTGGGCAGAGCTCCTTGAGTTTACATCCTCAAAGCCCAGCGTAGTCCGCGTAGTAAATAATAAGTTGGTGGCAGTTTCATCTGGTACAGCCACGATTAAGGCTCAGGACCCTGAGACCAACAAGAGCGTTACGTTTAAAGTAAACGTACTCAAGGAAGGTCAGGAGGGCTACAACGGCAATATAAGTAAACCGGTTGCAGATATATTCAGACTTGACGGATATAAGACTATGAAGGCTTATTACCTCGTGGATAATACGGAAAGAGATATCGGAGAGACCGGAAATATCAGATTCTTTGAAGGTAATTATTCCTTGGCGCTTTTCCCTTCGGAGACAGTGCTTCTCAATTATACCCTTGACGCATTCTTCCCCAACGACACAACGGTGGAGTTTGAGTCCAGCAACGAAAATATTGTAAAGATTGATGATTTCGGAAATGTAACGGGTGTTGCTGAGGGATTTGCTTCTGTTTCCGTTAAGGTATTGCAGGACGGCAAGAGCACCTACTATTCAGAGACTGTTTCCGTTGAGGTTAAAGATCCGTATATCAAGACGGGCGCAAGCCTTACCCACTACTTTGGTAACGGCGGCGTTGTAAACGTTCCTGCAGATCTTAACCTTAAAGAAATAGGAAACTTCTCCTTTGCAAACTTCAATTATATTATGAAGACAGAAGAGGAGCTTGAGTTTGACGATGCTTCCGATTCAAAGCAGTGGTATATCGGTGAAGGCACAATTACGAAGGTAATTCTTCCCGAGGGTATTGAAAAAATCGGTTGCTACGCTTTTGCAAACCTTACCGCCCTTGAAGAAATCGTGCTTCCTTCTACCTTGGAGGCAATAGAGTACGGCGCATTCTACGGTTGTACGTCACTTAAGAAAATCACTTTCAGCGGCGATAATAACCTTAAGATCGTTAACCAGAATGCTTTTGAAAATTGTGACGTAAGCGGAACTCTGGACCTTTCTGCTGCTTGTGTAATTTCTGATTATGCTTTTGCAGGAAACCAGAATCTTAAGGAAGTGAAGTTCTCCGACACGTTACTTTCTATCGGCGAATACGCATTTGCAGGCTGTAAGAAGCTTGAAAGCGTTACAGTAGAGGCTGACAAGGTTAAATACGGCCAATATGCGTTTACTGACTGTGAAAAGCTCACATCATTCCGCGTTAACGCTTCCGTTATCCCTGCAGGTATGTTCTACCAGTGCGAGGCGCTTAAGGAAGTAACTATCGGAAAAGACGTCAATGACATCGGCGAGTTTGCTTTCAGGGAAACAGCCATTGACAAGTTCGTAGTAGAAGAGGGCAACCCTGCTTTCTCTACAAAGAACGGTTCCGTAATTCTTTCTGCAGACGGAAAGAAGCTTATGGCAGTTGCGCCTACGTTTAAGGGCGAGTTTACTGAAAAAGAGCTTGGCGCAGAGGGCATTACAGTTATCGGCAAGGCTGCATTCTCCCATGCTACGAAGATAACCTCTGTGGTTCTTGATGACGTTACAGTGATTGAGGCTTACGGACTTGCTTCATCTACAGCAGTAGAAAAGGTTAAATTCGGCACCTTGACAGAAATCGGCGAGTATGCTTTCTTTGAGACCGCTGTTACAGAGCTTCCTGCATTCACAAATGATGCGAAGATCGGTAAGTATGCTTTCTCCTTTACAGACCTTAAGTCAGTTAAGATTCCTGACAATATGGTAATTGCAGAGGGCGTATTCAGCGAATGTCTCAGCCTTGAAGCTATCGTTATCGGAAACAACGTAACCATCGGCGAGCACGCTTTTGAGGTGAACAAGGATTACATCTTTAAGATAAGTAGTTACAACGAGGGCGATGAAAAGTATTTCTACTATACTTTCTCTTCTCCTATAAAGAATATTACAATCGGCGACAATGCGATTATTCTTGAAAATGCCTTTGTAAATGCGGCATCTGTTGAAAAGATTACGTTGGGCGCAGGCGCAAAGATTGGAAAAATGGCATTCTATAATTGCTGCGCATTGAAGAGCATTGATCTTTCAAAGGCAGTTGAAATAGGCGAGTACGCATTCTCCGGCGACGTGTACTACATTTGTCAGGACGACAGTATGCAGGTAGGCGCGGTAAGCAAGGACGGAAAGTACATGTACACCTATCATGCTCCCGCTCTTGAAAAGGTAGACGTTTCTTCTTCTGCTACAATCGGAAAGTATGCCTTTGCGTACTGCAGAAGCCTCAAGGACGTTGAACTTGGAGAACTTATTACTGAGATCCCTGAATATGCATTTGCAGGATGTACGGTAATTGAGAACATTGACCTTTCAAAGATAACCAAGATCGGTGATTATGCATTTATCGAATCAGGCATAAAGAAGATTGACCTTTCTTCTTGTGAGTCTGTGGGTGAATATGCTTTCGTTTACTGTAAGGAGCTTTCTGACGTAACACTCAGCCCTGCAGGTACTGACATCGGCGAGGGAACGTTCTCTTATTGTGAGAGCCTTGCTAAGGTAAAGAACATTGAGTTTGCTGAAAACCTTGACGCTTATTCATTTGCATACACTGCAATCGTTGACGTTGACCTTTCCGGCGCAGTTTCTCTGGGCGACAGAGTATTCCTTAAAGAGGAGCTTACACCCTTTAAGGTGACACTGGGCGAAAAGCTCACCGCACTTGGAGACAATCCTTTCTCAATGTGTATCGTAGAGCCCTTTGCAAAGACAGAAGTAAAGAACTTCAACGGCGTTGATTACGAGACGAAGAAATACACATACGATATTTCTGACAGTGTATTCGTAATTGACGGCTCACTCTACTGCAAGATTGATACCGGCCTTGAGCTTATAACCTTTGCAGGCAATGAGACCGAAAACGTAAAGGTTGCTGATAATACCGTGAGAATTACGTCAATGGCTTTTGCAGGCAGTGACGTTAATATGGTTACAATTCCTTACACAGTAAAGGCAATCGGCCACAAGGCGTTCTATATGTGTGACAAGCTTACAGCAATCACATTTACAAGTTATGACGCTCCGATTCTTGAGGAAGAATTTGACCCTGCATATTATGAGTCATTTGAGCACGTGCCCGGAACAGGCTCCTTCGGTGAGTACGTTGACTACGAAGGAAACAGCGTGATTATCGAGGGCGTAGGAATTATTCCTTACTATATGTGGAATGCAACTGACGGAATGTATTCCAACGTGTTCTACGGTGCGAACTTCGTTGACTACGTGGGATACGTTGAGGATAAGCTGGTGCTCGTTCACCCCGTTAACGGTCAGCATTATGACACTTATATAATGAATCAGTATTTCAGAACTGCCATTGAAGGCGCGGCAGCAGCAGACGACACAACACTTGCGGCAATTGCGGCTATCAATGCAATTCCTGAAAGAGTTGAGTACAGCGACAAGGCTATGGTAGAAGCTGCAAGACAGGCTTACAGCAAGATTGCAACTACTGAGCAGCAGGCCCTTGTTGCAAAGTGCGGCGCATACGAGAAGCTTGTTTCCGCAGAGGCGAGAATTACACAGCTTGCTCCCGAGGCAGCGCCTGAAACTGAGGCTCCTGCGGATAAGAAGTCCAAGGGAATGTCTACGGGAATGATCGTTCTCATCACCGTGGGCGGCAGCTTCCTTGTGATATTCACTGTAATTATCGTTTACGTGGTTGCAGGAAATGAAAAGAAGCGCAAGGCAGAAGAGGCAGCAAAGGCGGCAGAGAAGGCTGAAGAAGCTGCAGAGGAGATTTCTGAAGAGATTACGGAAGAAATTTCTGCAGAGTCTTGTGAAGAAGTTCCCGAAGAAGCTTCCGAGGAAGCTTGTGAAGAAGCGTCTGAGGAAACTCAGGAAGATAGTTCAGAGTCAGAGGAATAAATTGAGATTGATTCTGAGAAAAAATCGTTATATAATTAATAGAGTTGTATAATAAATGACAAAGAGTACTGTAGCCGGCCGGGAAAGGTCGGTTACGGTGTTCTGCTTTGAAAGAAAGCCTTATAAATTAAAGGGAGAGACTTTAATAATGAACATGAAAAAGACAATATTCTCCGGAGTGGTTCTGGGACTGTCTCTTGCGGCTTTGGCTGCGTTTTCTACGGGATGTCGTTCTGCTGTCAGTCCTTATGAGAAAAACGACGCAGAGGGCTACAACGTCAGTGTAAAATACGATGCAAACGGTGGAATATTCACAACCCACTCCACGGTGATCGTTGACTCCTACGATGCTAATAAGTACAAATCAGCTGACGGGAAAACAGCAGAGATTGCATTGCTTGCGCCTGATGCGGATGAGCGCGGACGAGAAAACAGCTTCTTGCCTACGAAAAGCGGTTGCTTTCTGGCAGGTTGGTATGAGGAAAGAATTGAGACCGGAAAGGACGAGCAGGGAAATCCCATATACGAGTATTCTGGCAAGTGGGATTTTAAAAAGGACCGTCTTGAGGTAGACCTTGATAAAAAATATTCTGCAACAGAGCCTGCCGTTACGCTTTATGCGGCCTGGGTTCCTGTGTACGAGGTTGAAATATACGACCTTGAGTCCAAGGAGTTGCTGACGGAGTATAATTTTGACCCGTTAAATGACGAAGAAATCGAAATTCCTTCCTGGAACGTTGAAACCGGCGCTATGGAAATGTATAAATTCCCTGAGAAGACCGGATACACTCTGAAAAACGTGTATTATGACGCAGAAGGAAAGGATCTTATAGAGTCTGACAAGGTGGCGCACCACGGCATCCTTGATGAGGAAAAGGGAACGGCCCAGAATAATATAATGAAGTTCTACGTTGAGTGGACAGAGGGCGAATGGTTCCACATTTATAATGCAGACCAGTTTATTAAAAATGCAGGGGCCTCCGTAAATTACGTGATTTATGAGGATCTGGACTTTGAAGGAAAGATCTGGCCTACATCATTTGCTACCGGTAATTTTGCCGGAACAATTGAGGGCGGCGGCCACAAGATAACGAACGTGTCTGTGGAGCAGACCAATAATTCAAAACCTTATGCAGGTCTGTTTGGTCAGATCACCGAAAAGGCAAAAATTTCGGACGTTTCCTTTGAAAACGTAACGTTTACAATTAAGTCAGGAACCCGTGTGGCAGGTGCAAGCTACGGACTGTTTGCAGGTCTTGTATCTGAGGGGTCTGTTGTTGAAAACGTAAGTGTTAAAGGCGGAAAGATAGCCGTAGATTCCGGATGCTATTTTGCAACGGATGATTACGTTATCGGCCTTGTGTGCGGTATGGGCGCTGTTCCGGTGGAATATTCAGATATTTCTTGCGAAGTGACAGGCGACAACCCTGAGAAAATAGAGATATCTCAGGACGGAACTCGTATTGAGTTGAATTTTGTAACAGAGTAAGTTTTACATATAATCAGTAAAGGAGAAAAGACATGAAAAAAAGAATTATTTCCTTGATACTCTGCACGGTAATGTGCCTTGGTATCATAGCAAATCTTGCAGGATGTAAGAAAGACGGAGGCGCAAAGAAGCCTGATGCATTTGTTATTATGACAGAGCAGCTTGACGGCTTGTTCAATCCCTTCTTTTCTACGTCAGCAACAGACAGCACCATCGTGTCAATGACACAGATCGGTATGCTTGGTTCTAAGTTTGTAAACAATAAAGTTGAGGTTTCCTACGGCGACAATGAGGCTGTTGTTGTAAAGGACTACGACATTGTAGAGAAGGACGATGGTACAGTTGATTACACTTTTGTAATTAAGAACGGCATCCTGTTCTCTGACGGCAAGCCCTTGACTATTGAGGATGTTCTTTTTAACTTCTACGTGTACCTTGACCCTGTATACACAGGTTCTTCCACACTTTACTCCACAGATATTCTCGGTCTTTCTGAGTACAGAACACAGACTGTAGGTTCTTCTTCCGGAGATAATGATGACCTTATCACTTCTCAGGCTCAGTCAAGAGCAGAGTCAAGACTTATGGAGCTTGTAAATCTTTTCAACGCTCAGCTTAAGGCATCTTCCACAAAAGAAGTAAGCTACGAGGCAATGAAATCAGCAATCCTTGCTCACTCCGTAAGCTCCGGCTACAAGACCGCGATATCAAATGATACAACTACAGTTACAAGCGCAAATCTTCTTGCAGACTACGACTACGCACTGAAGCTTTTCAAAGAGGAGCTTGAGGATGACTACATCAATGCGCAGGAGTCTTATACAGACGAGCCCTACAAGTCACATACTGAGTTTTCTGACGAGATCTTCTGCTTTATGTACACAGAGGGCTACGTTGAGATAGAGTATGCAAAGGGCGCTGACGGAAAGATTGACCGTACGAAGATTGAGAAGCTCACACCTGCTTATCCTTCCACAATAAACACAAAGGAAGCAGCTGTTGATTACGTATACAATGATAAAATCGCAAGAGAGCTTAACGTTATTCTCTCTTACTGGGCAACTGCTACGACTCTTACCACAGAGTTTACTGCTAAGGCAAAAGAAGTAATTCTTCACGAAAACGTATCTGATGACGGTTCACTTCTCGTTCCCAACATCTCCGGTATCGTTTCTCTCGGACACACAGATGCTGCAGGCACGACAGTAAGTGTTGCAGGTACTGATTATAAAGTTGCATCAGGACACAATGATGACGGAACTGTTAAGAATGCAGACGAGTATGATGTTCTCAGAATTACTATTGACGGTGTTGACCCCAAGGCTATCTGGAACTTTGCTATTCCTGTTGCTCCCCAGCACTACTACGGCGAAGGCAGCAAGGTAGGCGTTGACATTGCCAATAATAAGTTCGGCGTTGAGTTTGCAAGCTTTGGCTTTATGACAGATATTATTCAGTCTACCAGAAACATTAAGCTTCCTATGGGTGCCGGCGCATACAAGGCAACTGACGGAAACAATAACGATGCTCCTTCTGAGAGCGATTTCTACACAAATAACGTTGTTTACTTCAAGGCAAACAACAACTTCTCAACAGTAGGAGAGGGCATTGAGAACGCAAAGATCGAGAAGGTAAGATACCAGATCGTAAGTGCTCAGAATGCTATCCC
>JAGAKK010000022.1 GCA_017625675.1 Clostridia bacterium
AGATTTTGATGATTCTTGCCCTTGATTTTGCCCTTATAATCTTTCGGGACAAGGGTAAAACGGTGTAACACCGTATAGTGGGATGAAATGAGTTGTTTGCGGAAAACCCTTTATTTAAGGCGGTTTTAGAGCATTTTACTGTGTGTTATGAATAAGCAATAACATCATAAAAAATCGTGCTATTCAAATTCATTTTTGTATTCAACATTTATGTGAAATTTCATAAAACGATGTGAACATAGGAGAAAGACATTATTCTGTTATGATATTAATACCATTTGAAAATTAAATCAACTTTTTTTCTTTGAAGCTATGAAATAGTGCAAACTCAATTTGCGGTCAACCAACTTGACAGTGCTGTTGTGCTTTCTGCCAAGTTGTGTTATAAAATATAATTAATAATTACAGATTTACGAAAAGAGCAGGTATTATGGAATTTAACGAAAAATTACAGGAACTACGAAAACAAAAAGGACTTACCCAAGAGGAACTGGCTGAATTTCTTTACGTGTCCCGTACTGCAATTTCAAAATGGGAGTCAGGCAGAGGGTATCCCAACATAGACTCGTTGAAGGCAATCGCTAAGTTTTTCGGGGTAACTATTGATGAGCTTCTGTCAGGGGATGAACTGCTCACTATTGCAGAAGAGGATACCAGGCAAAAAGAAAAACATTTTCGTGATTTCGTATATGGAATGCTTGATTGCTGTGTTGCAATGTTCTTTTTTTTACCTTTCTTTGGTCAGACAACTGAGGGGATATTACAAGAAGTTTCTCTGTTAGCCCTTGATGAAATTTCTCCCTATTTGAGAATTTCTTATTTTGTGGTTGTAATTGGATTCGTTTTATCAGGACTGTTGACGCTTGGGTTACAAAATTGCAACGTGGTATTCTGGGTAAGGCATAAGAGCAAAATATCGTTAGCGCTGAATACTGTCGGAGCGCTTCTCTTTATCATAAGTTCACAGCCCTATGCGGCCGCGTTTTTATTTGTGTTATTGGTAATAAAGGCGGTAATTCTTATAAAAGGTCAATGACACGAAGAGTATCGTTATTGTGACCTCGCGTTTCTTGTGGCTGTTTAAACCTTCTTTTAGAATTTGTTCAGGCGAAAGCCGAATGCAAAAAAAGGAAGGTAGCACAAATGAAGAAAAAGAATTGGAAGAATTTTTACATTGCAATTTGCATACTATCAGCATTTTTGTTATGGACGGTAGCAGTTCGGTTTATTGACGTACAGGCAATCGGGCCGGAAGAATCATCTGTGGGATTTGCAACGATTAACAACTTCGTTCATAACCTTACAGGCGTACATATTGTCCTGTATACTATCACTGACTGGTTGGGGCTGGTGCCCCTTTCTTTTGTAATAGGATTTGCATTGCTGGGACTTGTTCAATGGATCAAGAGAAAACACGTCTTGAAAGTGGATTATAGTATCCTTGTTCTTGGGGTATTTTATGTTGTTGTAATGGCGGCATACGTTCTTTTTGAAATATTTATTGTAAATTACAGACCTGTATTGATTGAAGGATTTTTGGAAGCATCATATCCGTCGTCAACAACAATGCTGGTTATGTGTGTTATGCCCACCGCAATAATGCAGTTTAACTCACGCATCAGGAGTGTTATACCAAGAAGAATACTCAATTTTGCAATTAATGCGTTCATTGTATTTATGGTGGTTGGCAGACTTTTTTCCGGTGTGCATTGGGTTTCTGACATTATCGGGGGCGCTTTGCTTAGCGGGGGATTGATTATGCTGTATCGTTGCTTCTGCAGTATGGAAAGAGAGTAGGAACCCTTCTGATATAACTTGACAAACCCTTGTTAATATGTAATAATTACCAACGTAAAAATGTTTTAAAAATCCATTTGGTCAGAAGGAGAAATTATTATGGAATTTAAAGTTTTTCAGAAAGAATTAGAGCTTCAGTCAAGAGGTTGGATCCCTACGTTTCACGACGTTACATCTGAGATCCTTGCAATCGTTGAGGCATCCGGGATTAAGAATGGTACAGTTACCATTGCGTCACACCACACCACTTGCTCTGTTATGATACAGGAGTGCTCACACGACATTGATTCATTTGATATTGAGTACCTCCAGCACGATCTTCTCGATATTATGAGAAAGATGATTCCTGACTTTGCAGAGGAGCATCAGTACCGTCACCCCGGACCGATTCATACTCAGTTCGGTCGTTTCGTTAACGAGCCCGGTGACTTTACAAGTATGAACACAGACGGACACCTTCGTTCCGTATTCTTCGGCAGAAGCGAAGCTATGACCATTAAGGATGGTATCCTTGACGGCGGTGAGTTTGCTCACGTATATTTCGTTGACTGGGATCACGTTCGCGCACGCCGCAGACAGCTTAATGTAACCGTTATGGGTACTACTGAGGACGTTGGCGATCGTAAGTGGAACAACGGTGAAGTTATCAATACTTTGCACAAGTACACCGACGAGGAGAAGGCTGACGACGTACACTACACTCTTAACTGGAAGAGATAAAATTTAAAGAAAACCGACTGTGGCACTGTCTTTGTATATATAAGGGGCAGTGTCACTTGTGTCGTTTATTGAGGATGTAAAAAATGCTTGAAAATGCTTTTAAAATGGCTCAGCGCTCTCTTGAAATTGAGAGAAAGGCTGTAGAAGACGTGCTTTCATATCTTGAAAAAGATAAAGAGGCGTTTGGAAAGGCTGTTGACGCCCTTTCAAAATGTGACAGAATTATCACCAGCGCCAGCGGTTCATCAGGAATTGCTGCGAAGAAATTTGCTCATACACTTTGCTGTATTGAAAGACCTGCCCAGTTTTTGCCACCTTGCGAGGCTATGCACGGAGGTCTCGGCGCAGTGCAGAAGGGGAACGTTGTAGTTCTTGTGTCCCGCGGAGGAAAGACAGGGGAGCTTCTCCCGGTGCTTGACGTTGCACTTAAAAAAGAGGCAATCGTTATAGGCATTACGGAGAATATGGAGTCGCCTATTGCAAGACATTCTGACATAGTACTGCCTATGCACATTGAGCAGGAAAGCGACAAGTATAATATGCAGGCTACCGCCAGCTACATTGCCACGGTGGCACTTTTTGATGCGCTTATCTGCGCGATAATGGAAGAAACAGATTACCGCAAGGAGCAGTTCGGACTTATCCATCCCGGCGGTGCTGTAGGAGAAAGGTTGAATCACTGATGTATAAGGATTTTAAGATTAAGCCTCCTTTTTTTGAGGTTGGCCCTAAGGCATTTATGTACGGCGAGCGTATGCTTAAGCTTGCCAAGGCTATTGATAAGGTTGCAATGAAATACGATGTGGACGTTATCGTGACGCCCCAGTATACCGATATAAAATTACTTGCTGACAATACTGAGAGAATTCTTGTGTTTGCTCAGCACATGGACTACCTTCCCGTGGGAAGAGGTCTTGGCTCTGTGCTTCCCGAGGCCGTTAAGGCTGCAGGGGCAGTGGGTGTAATGCTCAATCACGCAGAGAAGCCTCTTACACTTGAGGAGATTGAAAAGACTATCAAGCGGGCTGACGAGGTTGGCCTTGCTACTATCGTTTGCGCTGATACAGTTGAAGACCTGAAGGCTATTGCGAAATTGTCACCAAACCTTGTGGTGGCAGAGCCTACCGAGCTTATCGGAACCGGTACTACAAGCGACGCAAACTACGTACGAGCTACCATTGAGACGGTAAGGGAAATTAACCCTGATATTATGGTGCTTCAGGGCGCTGGTATCTCTAACGGACAGGACGTATACAACACCATTAAGCTTGGCGCTCAGGCTACAGGCTCTACCAGCGGAATCATCAAGGCGGCAGACCCTGAGGCAATGGTGGAGGAGATGCTCTCTGCTCTCAGAAAAGCCTGGGACGAGCTCCACAGCTGAAAAACCTTGCCGTGAGGAATTGATAAAAGGAGTAACGATATGCCGTATTTATTGGGGGCAGACATTGGCACCACTTCACTTAAGGCTGCCGTGTTTGACGAAAAGGGCAATTTAATAAAAAGCGCTACCAAGGACTACACCTTGATTGTTTCCGGAGACAGGGTTGAATTTCCTGCAGAGGACTATTTCAGACTGTTTTTAGAGGCTTACGAAGAGGTAACCGAAGGCCTTGAAATTGAGGCTCTTGCCATTGACACCCAGTGCGAAACTATGATACTTGGGGACAAGGACGGAAAGCCTTTGATGAATGCCATCGTGTGGCTTGATAACCGTGCCGCAAAGGAAGCGGAGGATATTAAGGCAAGGTTTGGAAATAAGGTTGTATACGACGTTACCGGACAGCCTGAAATCACTGCTACCTGGCCTGCATCAAAGCTTCTTTGGGTGAAAGAAAATCTGCCGGACGTCTTTAATAACACAGAGAAGATATTTCTCCTTGAGGATTACATAATGTACCGTCTTACAGGCGCATTTGTAACGGAGCATACTCTCCAGTCGTCAAGTCTTTATTTTGACATACGAAACAAGTGCTGGTGGAAAGAGATGCTGGACTTTATAGGAATTGACGAAGGGAAGCTTCCGAAACTCTGCGAAAGTTCAACTGTTGTAGGTGAGTACAAGGGCGTTAAGGTCGTGACGGGAGCTATGGACCAGATTGCAGGCGTTATCGGCGCAGGCGTTGTGGGAAGCGGAGTTATGAGTGAAATGACAGGAACCACCATGGCGGTGTTTGCACCTTGTGACGATATTCCTGAATACAACCCGGAAAGCATTATTCCTTGCCACACGAATTTTGACGGAAAGTATTGCTTGCTTTCATGGACTCCCACTGCGGGCATTGCCCTTAAATGGTTTAAAAATCAATTCTGCGAAAATTACGGTTTTAAAGAACTTGACGAATTAGCAATGAATGTGCCTGCAGGCTCTGACGGACTTGTTTTTTTGCCTTATCTTTGCGGGTCGACAATGCCGGTGTACAATCCGGATGCAAGGGGCGCTTTTATGGGGCTTACCATGGAGCACACCAGAGCCCACGCTGTGCGGAGCATCCTTGAGTCCGTTGCCTGTATGCTGAAGGAAAACCTTGATTATTTAGGTGTTTCCTGCGACGAAATAAGGTCAATGGGCGGCGGCGCTACAAGTCCTCTCTGGTGTCAGATAAAGGCTGATATGACCGGGAAACGCATTGCTATCCTTGAAAATAACGAAACGGCCTGCCTTGGTTCTGCGGTTCTTGCAGGAGTGGGCGCAGGAATTTACAAGGACGCGGAAAGCGCGGTAAAGGGCGCTGTAAACGTAAAGAAAGTATATGAGCCGGATGCGGCCATGTCTGATGAATATAAAAAATGTTACGAAAATTTCTGTAAAGCGAAAGGAAAGATACTATGAGCAAAGTTGCATTTGTAGGTTTTGGTGAGGTTAATACTCCTATTGACATTATCGTGAGAAAATGTGAGCAGGCAGAGAAGGACCTGAAAAAAGAGGGTCTCGATCTTGTTTCTGTTTATCCCGTTACTGACGATTACGAAGAAAAAGATATAAAAAAGGCCCTTGATGCCCTTGCAGGACAGGACTTTGATTGTCTTGTTGTCTGCATTGCCGGTTGGATACCTACTCACGCAGTTGTAAAGGTTACAGAGCAATACAAGCATCTTCCTATGGTTCTCTGGGGACTTTGCGGCTGGATAGAAGAGGGAAGAATCGTTACCACTGCAGACCAGGCAGGTACAACCGCCCTAAGAAAGACTTTTGCAGACCTTGGCTACAAGTTCAAATACGTTTATGACATTATCGGCAAGCCTTCCAACAGCGGAAAAGTGGCTGACTTTGCAAATGCTGCTATTGCGGCAAAGAAGCTTCGCTCTGCAAAGGTTGGTATGGCAGGCTATCGTGATATGAATCTCTACGGAACTCTTTATGACGGAGGCTCTTTGAAGCGGGTTGTAGGTACTGAGATAGAGACCTTTGAGATGCTCGAAATGAAGCAGAGATTTGACAAAATCACACAGGAAGAAAAGCAGGCCGTTATCGACAATGAAATGTCCAAGTGGAATTTCTTAAAGCCCGCAAAGCAAGAGGGCAAGGAACTGGCAGCAGGATATTACCTTGCTGTAAAGCAACTCATTGACGAAAGAGGCTACGGCGCAATTTCCCTTAAGGACGTTGACGGTATGAAGAAGCTTCTCGGCTTCCCTCCGGCACCTATCTTTATGCTTCTTTCTGACGTTGCAGGTGTTTCTACAATTCCTGAAAACGACTGTCTCGGAAACGTGACACAGCTTATGGTTAAGTACCTTACAGGTCAGTGCGGTGCATATCTTGAGTTCTACGAGTTCTTTGAGAACAGCGTAATTGCAGGTGTGCCTGACTACGTGCCTGCAGAGATTACAGATGGCGAAACTACCGTAATGCCTGCTGCTTTCGGTGAGCTTTCAGAGGGTATTCTCAACGTTTCAAAAGTTAAAACAGGTGAGCTTACAATGTGCCGTCTTGTGTACATTGACGGAAAATATTATATGCACCTTCTTAAAGGCGAAGGAAAGACTCCTCCTAAGTGGGAAGAGGCCGGCTGGACACAGCCTGCTCCTCAGCTTCCGGGACTTGAGATTTTCCTTGAGGACGTTGAGAAGTTTGCGCAGAACGTTATGTGTCAGCATTATATTATTTCTTACGGTGACAACACCGCAAAGATAAAGGACCTTTGCTCAATTCTCGGCATTGGCATTATTGATTAATCAGAAGAGGTGTTTTGAGATGTTATATATTTTAGATACAGCAGATTTGAATGCTATCCGCCACGTTAATGAGTTTTATCCTCTTGACGGTGTTACCACAAATCCTTCCATTATCGCGAAGGAGAAAACTGATTTTCTGAAGCTCGTAAAAGAGATCAGAAACATTATCGGCGAGGACAAGATGCTTCACGTGCAGACCACTGCGAAAAAGGCAGAGGATATTGTTTCCGAAGCAAAAATGCTTAAAGAAATTCTCGGCGGAGAGTTTTATATTAAAGTGCCTATTGATGAAGAGGGGCTTAAAGCGACCAAAATCCTCAGCGAAATAGGTATTCCCGTAACGATGACTGCAATCTTTACACCTGCTCAGGCTCTTATGGCGGCAAAGGCGGGCGCGGCTTTCGTTGCACCTTACGTAAACAGACTTGACAATATTACCGGCGACGGTGTGCGTGTGGTTGAAGAGATTGTTTGCCTTTTCGATACTTACGGACTTGATTGCAAGGTTCTGGCGGCAAGTTTTAAAAACAGCGAGCAGGTACACAAGTCAGCACTTTGCGGATGCCACAGCGTTACCGTTTCTCCCGAAATTATGACAGGTCTTATCAAGCACCCCCTGACAGACGTGGCTGTTGCAGGCTTTGAGAAGGATTGGCAGGGCGTTTACGGAGACAAGAAGATCCCTGACCTTATTTAATTCAAAAGAAGGTGACCATTGATGAATAATGAACTTAAGATAGGCTGGTCTGAGGTGAGCATCACTCCCGATCAGAGCATTTCCCTTGCAGGACAGTTTTTTGAGAGAATTTCGGAGTACGTTGAAACTCCCATTACCGTTACGGCAATGGCTGTAGAGTGCGGCGGCGAGCAGATGATAATTTGTTCTGCAGACCTTTGCGTTGCCTCAATTGCTCTTTTAAACGATATAAGACAATACCTTCGCAAGAATTATCCTCAGGTTCCTGCTGAGAAGGTGCTTGTTCACGCAACACACTCCCACACCTCTCATGTATACGACAGAGGTTCTGAGGTAGGCTGTGCAGAGCTTGACATTCTTCTCAGATTTATGCCGGAGGATATGATCTACAAGCCTCTTTCTTCATCCTCAGACGTTATGACGCCTGCTGAGGCAAGAGTTTACCTCACAGAGAAGATTGCTCAGGCGGCGGCAGAAGCATGGGACAATATGAAGCCTGCTGTTTACGCTTGCGGCTTTGGAAGAGCGGCTGTGGGTCAGTGCAGAAGAGTTTGCTACGATGACGGCAGTGCGAAAATGTGGGGCGATTCCAATTCTCCGAATTTTGTTGCCCTTGAGGGCGGCAACGATTCCGGTATTGAAATTCTCTATACTTTTGATACTGAGAAAAATATCACAGGCGCTGTTATTAACGTGGCTTGTCCTTCACAGGTTGTAGAGCACAGAAGCTTCGTTTCCTCTGACTACTGGGGCAAGGTTAAGATGTACCTTCGTGAGAAGTTTGGTGAAAATCTTTTTGTGCTTGGTCTTTGCAGTGCGGCAGGCGACCAGAGTCCACGTGACCTCATAAGATGGGTAAATCCTGACACACCTATTGACGACCCTAACATTGAGAGAAATTACTACCGTGAGAAGCGTGCTGACGTTTCAATGTTTGATATTCAGGGAACTTATCGTATAGGACGCAGAATTGCCACAGAGGTTATTGCGGCTTTTGATGAGATTGATGAATATTTCTCTGAGCCTGTGTTTATTCACGAGACCAGAAAGCTCAACATGCCTGTAAGACGCGTTACCATTGCAGAATACGACAATGCCGTAAAGGCTATTGAGGACTTTGTTGCGGCAAACAGAGGTCGCAAGATAAGCTTCAAGGACACCGCGGCAATGTACGTACATTCCGGTACTATCGAAAGATTTGAATACCAGAGACTTCACGAGGTATATCCAATTGAAGTACACTTTATAAGATTCGGTGATATTGCATTTGCATCAAGCCCCTTTGAGCTTTTCCTTGACTACGGAAACCAGATAAGGGCAAGGAGCTTTGCAAAGCAGACCTTCCTTATTCAGCTCTGTTGCGGCGCTGACGGCTATCTTCCTACCGAGAAGGCAGAGAAGGGAAGTCACTATTCCGCATACGTTTCTACGGGAATTACGGGCCATGCAGGCGGCGAAATACTTGTAAGAGAAACCTTAGAGGCAATAAATGCCATGTGGAAGGAATAATTTGTATTTCTTTCATTGACAAAAATTATTTATCAATGTACAATACTAAAGTATTTTAATTAATATTGCGGTTGACGCAAAAAAAAGAAAGTGAGTGTAACAAAATATGAAGAAAATTGTTGCTATTCTTCTCGCTGCTATGATGCTTCTCGGCTGTGTAGCATGCGGAGAGACAGAGAAAGATGATAATAAGAATGCTGTACAGACTCCTACTGCAGAAGCTACAGAGCAGGCGACAGAGGCTCCCGATGAGTCAGAGAAGCCTGTTATCAAGATGGCTACCAACGCTTATTTCCAGCCTTATGAGTACTACGATGGAGACAAAATCGTAGGTATTGACGCTGAAATTGCTGCTGCTATTGCTGAAAAGCTCGGTATGGAGCTTGTAATTGAGGATATGGCATTTGATTCCATCATCACTGCTGTTAAAGAGGGTTCTGTTGATTTCGGTATGGCAGGTATGACTGTTAATCTGGATCGTCAAAAAGAGGTAGACTTCTCCACAAGCTATGCAAACGGTGTACAGGCTATCATCGTTCCCGAAGATTCTTCTATCACTACTGTTGATGACCTCTATGCAGAGGGCGCAGCTTACAAGGTAGGCGTTCAGCTTGGAACTACAGGTGATACATATTCTACAGACGATTTCGGCAAAGAGCTTGTTACTCAGTATGCAAACGGAAATGAAGCAGTTATGGCTCTCAAGGGCGGCTCTGTTGATTGCGTAATCATTGACAATGAGCCTGCAAAAGCTCTCGTTGCTGCAAATAAGGGCCTTAAGATTCTTGAGACATCCTACGCTGACGAGGACTATGCTATCTGTGTAAAGAAGGGCAATACAGAACTTCTTGACAAGATCAATACGGCTATTGATGAGCTTACAACAGAGGGCAAGATCGACGAGATCGTTTCTAAGTACATTAAGTAATTTTTAGAATTATTTAATTATTAAACAGTTATTCAGGCCGAATCGGTGAAAAGTGCGCGCTTTTTGCCCTTCGGCTTGTCTGTATTATTTTACTAAAATTATCAGCGCAAAAGGAAAAATGATGAAGAAAGACGAAAAGAAGAAAAAACTATTAATTGAAGCAATCGTTATCATTGCCGTTATACTGGTTTTTGCTGTGGTAGTAATCGTTGATACTGTGAGAAGCAGTCCCTCCGTGGACCTTACCGTGGAACAGGCTCAGACGCTTTTGGACAATACCTTTGAAATGGTTCCGAACTCTGTTGCACTGACAGCAAACCACGTGGTTGAGGAATCTGAGATTACCGTAAAATCCGTAAAAAACGGCAACGGAAAAGAAATTATATTTGAGTGTACCTATGAAACAGTTGATATACAGTCTGTTTACAGCGAGAATAAGGACAACCTGTTTTCTTCTGCATACGATTTTTACAGAGCAGAGAAGGACGCAGGCAGAATGGTAAACGCTACTAAAATCAGACAGAATTTTGACAATGGTTTTATAGAGGTTGCTTCAAAAGGTGAAAAGGTCAGCGGAGAGATTGACATTTACGTGTACGAGCTTGAAGAGGCTGCGGCAGAGGAGGACGCTCTTGCAATGCCCTTTGAGGACACCATCCTTCGCGTTTACTTGAGCGATGAGGTTATCAACACAGTATTCGGAGGTCTTCTTAACGTATGCAACGATGCAATTAATACGAAAGAATTTTCCTACAACGGTGAAACTTTATCAATTATGAACCTTACGACCTTGAAACGCGGAATATCAGATTGTTTTTCAATTCGTAATTTCAGCATTGACAAGCCTGACAGCTCTGCATATTTTGTGAGCATCTGGAACAGTTTTTGCGATGAGTTTTACAGAAACTTTATCAAAAACGCCCAATGGTCATATCTTGCCAAGGGTCTTCTCACAACTATTGAGATCACGCTTCTTGCAGCGCTTTTCGGTATCCTTATCGGTTTTATCTGCGCCATTGTCCGCTGTACCTACGAGAAAACCGGCAAGCTTATGATATTAGACCAGATCGTGAGATTGTACCTTACAGTTATTCGCGGTACTCCGCTTATGATCCAGCTGATGATAATATACTTCGTATTGCTTTTGCCTGTGGGCATTGAAAAATTTCCTGCGGCAGTGCTTTGTTTCTCAATTAATTCCGGAGCATACGTTGCGGAGATCGTGAGAGGCGGTATTATGTCTGTTGACGGCGGTCAGATAGAGGCAGGTCGTTCCTTAGGTCTTAATTACATTCTGACAATGTATCATATTGTTGTTCCCCAGGCGTTCAAGGCGGTTCTTCCTTCCCTTGCAAACGAGTTTATTACACTTCTCAAAGAGTCTTCTGTTGCCTTTTATATCGGTGTAGCAGATCTCACTCAGGGAGGTCTTAAAATCAGGTCGATTACCTACAGTAATTTTATGCCGCTTATTGCAGTTGCAGTAATTTATCTTGTTATGGTATTAATACTGACAAGACTTGTGGGAGTTCTTGAGAGGAGGCTGAGAAAAGATGAGCGATAATATTGAAATTAACAACGACGTTATCATCCACGTGGAAGATCTTAAGAAACACTACAACAACGGGGCGGTAAAAGCGCTGGACGGCGTTTCTCTTGATATAAATAAGGGCGACGTTGTGGCAATTATCGGACCTTCCGGTTCAGGTAAGTCAACGTTCCTCCGCTCGTTAAACCTCCTGGAAGAGCCTTCAGAGGGCCGGATTTTCTTTAACGGCGTAGACATTACCGATTCTAAAGTAAATATCAACATTCACAGACAGAAGATGGGAATGGTTTTCCAGCAGTTCAACCTTTTCCCGCACATGACGGTTCTTAAAAATATGACGTTGGCGCCAATGAAGCTTTTGAAACTTCCTAAAGCAGATGCAGAGGCTACGGCGCTTCAATATCTTGAGAGAGTAGGCCTTGGGGACCGCGCCGACGCATATCCTGCACAGCTCTCCGGCGGTCAGAAGCAGAGAGTGGCAATTATGCGCGCACTTTGTATGCAGCCCGAGGTAATGCTTTTTGACGAGCCTACCTCCGCCCTTGACCCTGAGATGGTTGGCGAGGTTCTTGACGTTATGAAAGAACTTGCCGAAGGCGGTATGACAATGGCGGTGGTAACTCACGAGATGGGCTTTGCCCGTGAGGTGGCAAACCGCGTTGTGTTCATGGAAAGCGGCGTTATCGTGGAAGAGGGTTCTCCTGAAGAGATTTTCGGCAACCCCTCCAGCGACAGACTTAAGTCGTTTCTGGCAAAGGTGCTGTAAGAGTAAGGCAGAGGGATATATTTATGAAAAAAATCTTATTCGTTTGCCACGGCAGGTCAGTTGTACAATAAATCGGACTTTGGTAAACTGGGGCAAAGTAGGGCATAATGTACCTCAAACCCGCATAAATACTACGATTTCGACTACTAAGGGTTGAGCCGGAGAGGGAATAAAGTCAAATGATTAGGGATAATTCCTTAGTAGTAATGGACTACTAATATGATTGATGAGTGAATTTATAAGAGAATGGAATGCAGAGGGCGAAATCTAAAGTAGATAAGCCCTCGTTTTGTTTGCCATTATATTCATATCAATTCATATGAAATCATACAAAAATATTGAAGGAAATTACCTTTTATGTTATGATATGAGCTAGTGAAAATATATAAAAACACAGGGGGAAATTTCGGCATGACCAATGAAAAGAATGATAAATGGATTAATCTTGAAGAAGCCGCAGATTATTTAAGTGTAAATAAGGATACAATACGAAACTGGATTCGGAAAGAAACAGGCATTCCTGCTCACAAGATAGGTAAGTTATGGAAATTTAAAAAATCAGAACTTGACGAATGGGTTAAGAGTGGAAAGAGTGCTATAGACTAATCGGGAAGAGGTAAAATGTATGAGAACAATGCTTTTAAGTTTTAAGGCAGATGTATATAAAAAGGTTATTACTGGTGAGAAAATATATGAACATAGAAAAGTATTCCCGGATGAACCAATAAAGGCGTATTTGTATGTGAGTACACCTATCAAGGCAATAGTTGGAATTATGCATCTCAATAATAAAACGGCAATTGAAGGTTGGAAAGAAAAATACTCAAATGATGAAAAAGCATTAACGAGAATTGATAAATATCTTCAACACCATAAATTTGCAATGGAAATATCAGATTTTCAGGACACGAATAAAATACCATTGGAACAGTTACGAATTGATTTGCCGGGATTTGTTGTGCCACAAATGTATTATTTTATTGATGAAACACCGTTGCTTGATTATTTAGAGCAAAATTTAATCCCTTGCGGAGAAAAAATTGTCCATGATTTCTCACACAGAACGAGTGAGCAAATCTGTAAGGAATAAAGGAGATTGGTATGAGCGATATGCAATACACAGAATTATGGTCTTCCATAAGTGAAAAAAGTAGATATATTGAAACGGAAATGGATGCTTTAACACGAGCGTTGGTGCTGGAAATTTCGTTTTTTCATATATTAAGGCAGTCAAGTCCACTGGAATTGATAAAGAAAAAGCCTGTATTATGTTAGAGAATATTTATGTTGCAGATGTAAATATAGATGCCCTTAACGGATATAAAGAGTCTTTAAAAGAAATGGCACGATTGTTTTGGGGCATTGAGTTGCAAGACGAATACTTTGAGCGACATATGGGAACAGGTCTTTTGGTTGATGTAACAGCAGCAGAACTGAATTATATTACCACAGAAATGTATGAGAAACTGACCAATTAATCTTATACAACAGAACGAGGAGAATGATTTTGAGGATTGACTTTTTTGAAACAGAAAATGGATTTGACACTAGAGCTATTCAAGGTGGTGTCTATCAAGTTGAGTTGCTTATAGAGGGCAAGGAATCAATTTGTCTTTATATTGGAGAATCTGTTTGGATTGCTTCACGTTGTGGGAAACATCTATATTCATTGTTTGAAAGTCCGGAATATTTTGGTCTCACTGCAGATGATTTATGCAATGATGAATTAATACTTAAATTTTCTGTTGTTAACGATATACATGGTAAAAAAAGTGAATTAGGAGTTGGATCATATAAAGAACAGGAACTTGAAGCAATAAAAAAATACGAGCCTTTAACACAGTTGAATACAAGCGATAGACAGATTCACGATAAGCAAAAGAAAATTAATATTGTGCAAGAAAAAATGATAAGGAATGGATTTAAGGAATTCAAATAAATCGAGAATTGATTTGACTTGAATTTGCACACCCCTACCTTTTCTATCGTTAAAAGGTTCAAAAATCGTGGTAGTCTGCACCCCCTTAACTGACTACCAATTGACTACAAAAAACTACTACACTTGGTCTCAAACTGCCGTATTTTGCCACTTTTGCTACAGTTTCCAAAAAACTGTAACTCATGAAGAAAATCAAAAAAGTGCGTAAAATAGGGCAAAACGAGGCATTTCAGGAGGAGAAATATAATGATAAAAATACTTTTCGTTTGCCACGGCAATATTTGCAGGTCGCCAATGGCTGAGTTCGTTTTAAAGAAAATGCTTGAAAAAGAAGGGCGTGACGGTGAGTTTTACGTGGCGTCTGCTGCCACCAGTTCTGAGGAAATCTGGAACGGCAGAGGGAACCCCGTGTATCCTCATGCCAAAGAAGAACTCAGAAGGCACGGCATCACCTGCGAGGGAAAAAGGGCGGTTCAGTTGATTCCTGCAGACTATGATGAGTACGATCTCATTATCGGTATGGATGGCGCAAATATACGCAATATGCACAGGCTGTTTGGCGGTGATCCGAAAGGAAAGATTAAAAAACTTCTTGATTATGCAGACGGCGGTGACATTTCAGACCCTTGG
>JAGAKK010000023.1 GCA_017625675.1 Clostridia bacterium
CACTGCTTTCATCAAGTACCGACAGAAAAAAAGAAAAGTCATCATTGTCAACCACAACCTCTTCTGCAGGCGCAGTCTCTTCCTCAGCAGCTTCAACAATCTCTTCGGCAGAAATCTGAATATTATTATCATTTTCTATATTCTCGGCATCATTCTCTTCCGAAGAAATACTCACGTTAATATCATCTTCAGAAAAAGTCACTTCTTCTGTGGGCTCAGATACTTCTTCTGTATTAAGATTCTTCTCATTCTCTTCCAAGACCTTGCATCTCCTTGTACAAATTTTTCTTTAGTAACCACAATAGTACATAATTATACACATACATATATTTAAACAAAAAAGTTACAAAAAAGCAAGCACAGAATGAAGATTTCGTGCAAATACACCAAAAAAACTCCATTCTGTGCAAATTTTCAACTATTCATTTTCGTTCACTTCCGACATTCTGCCGGAAATCCGATATATCATTGAGGAATAATCATTCCGTATCCGCCGTCTTTGCGCCTATAAACAGTACAGATCTTATTCTCATCAGCATTGAAGAACATATAAAACTCATGTCCCAAAACTTCCATATTCAAAATAGCATCCTGAACTGACATAGGCTTCATTTCATAAGTCTTAGTCCTTACAACATCGTAGGGCTCTTCGGAAGCCGGCTCCACGTAAGCAACCGCTTCTGCACCCCTCTTATTTCTGCTGAGAAGTTTATCTTTATGCTTAGCCATGCGGCGCTCCATGATGTCAATGGCATTATCAAAAGCGGCAATTACACCAAGCTTATCAGATGCCTCAGCTCTCAGCTGATATCCGTAATAAGGAAGTGTAAGTTCAACCTTAAAACCGATTTTTTCTTCTCTGATCTTTACAGAGAAAACAACATCTTCATTCTCGGCAAAATATCTGGAAAATCTCTGTTCGATCTTCTTTTCCATCGCAGCCTGCTCTTTTCCGTAAACGGTAGCGTTCTTCGCATTAATCTTAACTAACATAACTAAACCTCCTCTTTTGTGACGCTGATTTTCTTTCTGCGCCCAATAAATTATACAAAAACAAGACCATCTGAATATATCCAAATCGCCTGCACGGGTTACGCATCCCTCTTATATCGTAATATCACCTCTTTTTCTTTATTATAGCACGTGTTTTTTCTCCGCGCAAGTATTTTTTTATGAGTCAGTGACCTGCCCCCTGACTCAGTGAAAATTTGTCCTTAGTTATCGACTTTTTTATTTTTCAATGGCACTTTGGTTCCGCTGATGAGTCAGATGAGTCAGGGGGCAGGTCACTGACTCATTACAGCTTTTTGATTATTACTTGATTAAGGGAAAAAGAAGTTGTATAATATGTTGCAGAAAGGATTTGGTTATATTATGGCTAAAAAAGATAAAAATAACTCCTGCAAGAAACAACGTATCTGCAGCATTGGCGGCGAAGCTCTTTTAGAGGGCATTATGATGAGAGCCCCTGAAGGGTATGCTCAGGTAGTGCGTACACCTACGGGAGAACTTGATATAAAGAAGAAAAAGCAGCCTGCCATGGGGGCTGACAATTGGTTTTTGAAATTGCCTATGGTTAGGGGAAGCATACGAATGCTGGACTCCCTTATAGTCGGAACGAAAGCGCTGTTTAATTCAGCTGAGATAAGCGCCACAGAGGACGACCCGGCATATACTCCTACGAAGTTCGATCTTTTCATTGAAAAGCACCTGGGAGAAAAGGCAATGGCATTTTTTATGGGAATTTCCCTTGTGCTGGCGGTGCTTCTGTCTGTTACGCTGTTCTTCCTTTTGCCGAATCTGATTTCAGAATTTATTGACCACTTCATCACGTTGCCCAAGATTATTTACAGCCTTGTGGAAGGTGTTGTGAGAATTGCAATATTTCTGGCGTATATGTACGCAGTTTCCCACATGAAAGATATAAAGCGTGTATTTATGTACCACGGCGCTGAACATAAGACTATACATTGCTATGAAAATTATGAAGAGCTCACCGTTGAGAACGTCCGCAAACATTCCAAGCACCATCCCAGATGCGGTACGGCGTTTCTTTTCGTGGTAATGATAATAAGTATCCTTGTCCACGCATTGCTTCCGAAATTCGACTTCTTCCTGTGGAATTTGCTTTTAAGACTTGCCACACTTCCTATTATTGCAGGAATTGCCTATGAGTTCAACAGATTTGCAGGACGCCACGAAAATGGCTTTGTAAAAATATTGAGAGCCCCCGGAATGGCCATGCAGCGCTTTACCACAAAGGAACCCACAGACGATATGATAGAGGTTGCTATCATTGCTCTTAACGAGGCCCTTTCCTTAGGCGAGATGCCTGACTACTCTGCAAAGGATCCTGTTTGTTCCTGCGAGAGTGAAACTGCTGCGGAGGATACTTCTGACATGGAGAAGAAAACCGAAGAGGAAATTGGTTAAGACAATATATTTTGCGGCAGCGAGAAGCCTTTTCCGCTGCCGTATTTTTGCCGTATTTTATAAAAGAAGGTTATTGAACCATTATGGACAATATTAAATTAGGCGAGTTGAGGCAAAACACCATAAAGAAACTGAAAGCCGCAGGCATTGACGAGGCTATGACTGTCTGCGATATGCTTCTTATGCACTTTTTCGGCTTTTCACGCCTTTTTATTATGACAAATAACGACTTTATTATAGAAAACTCACAAGAGGACCAGCAGGAAAAAGCAGCCGGGTTTACCACCGCGGTAATAAGAGTCTGCAAGGGTGAACCGGTGCAATACATCATCGGCGAGGCTGACTTTTACGGATTGAAATTTAAGGTGACACCGGCGGTTCTGATTCCCAGAGGCGACACGGAGATACTGGAAGAAGCCCTTATAAAAGAGGCCAATGCCACCGGCAGCGAAAGTCCCGTAGTCCTTGATATGTGTACCGGCAGCGGCTGTATAGGCATCACCCTTAAGCATAACGTTCCCGGGGCGCAGGTTAGCTGCAGTGATATCTCACCGGAAGCACTGTCCGTTGCCCTTGAGAATTGCAAAAACATATTGGGCGGATACGAAAAAGTGAGCTTTTTCTGCGGAAGCTTTTTTGAGCCTTTTAACAGCGGCGAAAAATTCGACATTATCGTGTCAAATCCTCCGTATATACCATCCAAAGATATTGAAACACTTGACGTTAATGTAAAAGACCACGAGCCGCTCCTTGCGCTTGACGGCGGCAATGACGGCCTTGACCCGTACAGGATTATTACAGCGGAAGCACCCCCTTTTCTTAACGAAAACGGAACGCTGATGTTTGAAGTTGGTATCGGACAGGCCAATGACGTGGCGGAACTGATGAAAAAAGCAGGCTTTTCCCACATAAAAATTATTAAAGATTTCGGAAATATCGAAAGAGTGGTTTCCGGACGAATTGCGAAAAAGAAGAGCGAAAAGCCGAAAGAGGAGAAAGCCTCTGAAACTGACACGAAAAATCCTCTGGACTCCCCTGTTACCGTGCTTCCCGGAATCAAGGCGGCAAGAGCATCACAATTTAAAAATCTTGGCGTAAATACTCTGGCAGACCTTCTGGAGCTTTATCCCACAAGATACGAGGACAGAAGCAAAAGGGTTGCCGTTTCAGACGCAGAACCGGAAACCGAGGTCACAATTCTTGTCAGAATCACAAGCAAGGCTTCACGAATGCTGAGGAAAGGCCTTACAGCCACTTTCTTTACTGCAAGAGATGCCACCGGAAATATAAAGATTACCTTTTACAATCAGGACTATATAAAAAGAGCCATTAACGTGGGCGGCGATTATCTTTTTTACGGAAAGATCACCCAGGACGGATACGGCGGCGGGAAGCAGATGCTAAACCCTGCCTTTACAGAAGCCTCCGACACACGGAAGGTTCAGCAGTTTGAACGATTGCTTCCAATATACCCTCTTACAAAAGGGCTGTCACAAAACGTTGTGAGAAACGCAGTCAGCGAAGCGATGCGAATTGCAGATGCCGCAGGCTTACTTAAAAACGACAATATGGCAGGCGCAGACCTTCCTTTGGCAATAAGAGAACGACAGGGGCTGCCGGACAGACTTTCCGCAAGAAAAGAGATTCACTTCCCTACCGATCGAAAAGCCGCAGAATCGGCCCGTAGACGCCTTATTTTTGATGAATTGCTTGAATTGCAATTAATGCTGTTCCATATAAAAAACTCCGTAAATACGGACTACAACGCTCATGGGATCGTTTTCCCTGCCGTTGATATGTCGCCCTTTTACAAAAAGCTCCCTTACCAGCTTACTCAGGGGCAGAAAAAGGTCATTGACGATATTTTCACGGATATGGAAGCACCGAGGATAATGAACCGCCTTGTCATAGGAGACGTTGGCTCCGGAAAGACGGTAATCGCAGTGGCGGCAATGTACAAGGCCATCAAAAGCGGTTATCAGGCAGTTTATATGGCGCCTACAGAAATTCTTGCAGAGCAACATTTCAGGAATATTACCCAAATGCTGGAACCCTTGGGAATAAAAGTAGGACTTCTCACAGGCTCCCTTACTGCAAGCGCAAAGAAAAAGATGCGGGAAAGCGTTGCAAATGGCGAAATACAATGTGTTATCGGTACTCACGCTCTGATCCAGAAGGGCGTTACCTTTCACAAGGCAGGCATCGTAATTACCGACGAACAGCACCGTTTCGGTGTACGTCAAAGATCAATGCTGTCAGAGCTTAGTTCAGTGACTCCGGACATTCTCGTTATGACCGCCACACCTATTCCAAGGACGCTGGCGCTTATTCTGTACGGAGATCTTGACATCTCCACACTTGACGTATTGCCTACGGGAAGGCTTCCTGTAAAGACCTACCCTGCCACGGGGGAAATGCGAAGCCGGGTGTATAATTGGGTGCTTGCAAACGTTAAAGAAGGTCGTCAGGCCTACGTGGTGCATCCTTTGGTAGACGACAAAGACGAGGAGGGAAACATAACCGAAACAGGCGCAGTTTCCGCTGTCTCAAATTATGAAAAGCTCTCCAAAACAATCTTTTCAGAGATTAAGACAGGACTTCTTCACGGAAAAATGAAAGCCGCAGAAAAAGACGCTGTGATGCGTCAATTTGCGGCGGGTGAAATATCCGTATTATTTGCAACAACGGTAATAGAAGTGGGTGTTGACGTTGCCAATGCCACCATAATGGTTATCGAAAACGCAGAGCGCTTCGGGCTTTCCCAGCTTCACCAATTAAGGGGACGCGTAGGACGAAGCAGTCTGCAATCACATTGTACATTGATAAGTGACGCAAAAAATCCCGTGGCAAAGGAGCGCATAAAGCTTCTCTGCAGCACAAACAACGGTTTTGACATCTCAGAAAAGGATCTGGAGCTTCGCGGTCCGGGTGAGCTGTTCGGCACAGCCCAGCACGGTCTGCCCACCTTTAAAATTGCAAACCTTTACGACGACATTGACGTTTTAAAAGATGCCCAGAAGGCCGCCAAGGAAATTGCAGAGGTTT
The DNA here is from genome assembly GCA_017625675.1 of Clostridia bacterium. Lineage (GTDB taxonomy): Bacteria > Bacillota > Clostridia > UBA1212 > UBA1212 > RGIG8523. Next base: position 5,479 of record JAGAKK010000023.1, read on the forward strand.
TGTCTTCTGAAGGAAAGTCAACGACACTTAGCAAGGATTGCTACAAGGAATATCTTGATTACTACAATTATGCAATAGGAAAAACTCCGAAGCTGATAAATCTGTAACAATTCATTTCTGCAACAATACATTACCCCATAAACGTAATAAAAGCAGGCACCGCACAAAAACGATGTCTGCTTTCTTTTTTTGATTCTTTTAATCCGACCGCCGCGGTCATATTCCGCGCTATGCGCAGCCTCAACTATTTCAACCAAACGGAAGCCGGCTGATCGAACAGTAACAGAAGGGCTTATACGGCTCTGGTAACCTTGCCGGATCTGAGACAAGAAGTGCATACATAAGCGTATCTTGAAGCACCCTTGGAATCAACAATTTTAACGCGTCTTACATTTACTTTCCAATTTCTCTTTGCACGTCTACTCACCTGAGAACGTGTAATGCTGATATGACGACCGAACATCATATCCTTGGAACAAACTTCGCATTTTGCCATTTAACACACCTCCCTAATAATCTATCAAACAGCACGTAGCATTCTAACACAAAACCATACTGTTTTGCAATAGGTTATTTGAAATTTTTTTAGAAATATTGCAATATTCTTTCACGTATGCCTCTGAAACACTATCTGTAGGTTCCCGGAGGCAATATTTTGTCAAGCAACTTCTTTATGAAATCCTTGTCTTTCTGCATACGCTTGCCAACGTAGAAGCCGGCAAAAATACAAGCAGCAATAATTATGGTTTCAAGAATGCCTGCAAATACCAGCGACAATCCCAGAGCAAGGCCTATAGCCGCGCCGTTTACACAATAATAATAGTTTCTGTAAAACTTATATAACCTGCGTAGCATTTAATAAACCTCCTTAGCCTTCCTGAGATGAAACGCCGTCTACGTTAACGGAAACGTCGTTTACCTTGATCTCCATAGAATTCTCAACTGATTCCTTTACGCGCTCCTGAATACCTTTACAAAGGGCAGGAACGTTAACGTCTGTGAACACCTGCAATTTAATAAGAATCTGAGCAGAATCATTTTTATACGTTACCTTTGCCTTTGCATCCTTTACGCCCTGAAATCTCTTTGACATGGCAAGGGCGATATTTTCGATAGAATTAGTAGAGATTCTTACAAATCCTTCGTCAGTCTTAAGGCAAATATATTTCGATGACTTCTTTCCTCGAAGACCTGACGTAAACAGGGCAAGAGAAATAAAGAAAAATACAAAACCGATAAGGAAGACGACCACGTCATAGGCATTTGACTGGTAAAGATTGATCTCAAAATAATCAAGCAACATAGCCATGATCTTTTTGTCTCCGAAGGGAGCAATCATAATAATGCCAAACAAAATTATTGAAATAAATGAATATATCGCCACACATATTCTGAAAAATAAATTCATACTTTCCTTCCACCTCGTTTTTCTTTAATAAATCAATTCCCGGCCGGCTGTTCAAAGTCACTGAAATCAATGCCCTGAACATGAATATTCACGGACTCCACGATAACGCCGGTCATATTCTCCACCGTCTCTTTTACCTTTTCCTGAATGTCCCAGGCAATGTCAGAAATCTTGTGTCCGTATTTCACGATAACGTACAGGTCTATCACGGCTCTGTCCTCGTCCATAAGAACCTTTACGCCCTTAGTGGGGTTTCTTCTTCCCAGAACCTCAACAATATCACCTGCAAAGCCCGTGCTCATCTCTGCAACAGTCTCAACCTCCATCGCAGCAGTGCCTGCCACCACGGCAATCACCTCATCGGTAATAGCAAGACCGTCCATCTCGTCTTCGCCTGACTCAGAATCAATTATAGAGCCGGTAGATATCCGTTCCTTAATTTCAACGTCATTATCCTTGGCAAAAACATCATTCATCTCCATAAGCGGACTGTCCTCCTTTTCCGACGATCACATTACTCTTTTATAATGCTTTCTGTTATTTTATCATATACAATACTGTTTTTCAACAAAAAAACGCCGCCCTGTTTACAAGGCGGCGAAAAAAGCTTGTTATATATTTATAAACAATTTACACTTTTATATTTCAGCAAGAATTATCTTGCTCTCTTCTTGAGAACTACAGTTGCAACGAAAGCTGCAGCAGCCATCATAGCGATTACTGCAAACATCATTACGCCGTTGTCACCTGTCTCAGGAACCTCAGTCTCGGGAGCCTCTGTTGCAGGAACATCAGTCTCAGGAGCCTCAGTCTCGGGAGCCTCTGTAGAAGGAGCCTCAGTCTCGGGAGCCTCTGTAGAAGGAGCCTCTTCCTCAGCTACGTAAGCGCAGGAGAAGAGCCAATATGTTTCAGGGTCAATCTCTACATCGCCGAAAATGAACTCTCCGGAGATGTCCTTATCATACCAACCCTTTGCATTTCCGAGCTCGCGGAACATTTCAACAAGGTCAACTGTAAGAGGATAGAAGCCATCTTCGTCAGCTACTGCTGCATACTCAGCAACAGCCTCAATGAAATCAATCTTAGTTGTTTCATCTGCATAATAGCTTACCTGACCGTAAGACATAGCCTCGATAAGGCTGCAGCCGTACTGTGAACCGCCGGCAATGTTTGCATAAAGGATAGGGCCATCTTCTGTATCAAGGTGATAGAATCCGTCCTCACCAAGAACTGCTGTGTGCTCTTCCTCAACAACGTCAACGTAAGTAAGCTCGCCGTCTACACCTGCAAACTCCTCAAGCTCAGCCTGATTCTCGTAGATGATTTCGTCAACCTCAGGAGGAAGTACTGCATCGCCGATTCTTTCAACAGTCAAGGTAACCTCAGAAACACCGGAAATACCAACCATAACGCTGGGACCTACGTTTGCAATATTGGACTCAAGTACGTTTGTCTTATTCTCGGTCTGATCAAATACATACCAAGAACCTGCTCCCCAGTAACCAACAAGAGCGCTCTCGTCGTTTGCTGTGAACTTGTAAAGACCTGCCTCATCAGGACAGAACTCATAAATAGTAGTAACTGCTGTATCGATAAGAGTCAACTGATTGTCACCAAGCTGGAGAAGAACGTCAGAGATCTCATACTCATCAAGTTCTCCGCCGGGAACAGAAGGCTCTACATAGATAGAGTAATCAGCGAGGTCTGCATTTTTTACAATAATGTTATCAAACGTAGCAAGTGTGCCTGCGCCAGAAAGAACGTCAAGACGTAATGCGACAATATTATTAAACGTTCCCGCATATGTGGAAGCAGTCTCCATTCTCTCACCATTAATTGCAACGTAGTAGTTGTTCGTGCCTACTTCAAAAATAGCAGAAAGCGTATAGTCTACACCTACATCAATAGATGTAAGATAGTTAAAAGAAGCATCGAGAATGTCGAGCTTGCCATCAGTAGCAGAAGGAGCAACAACGATTACCTTACCGCCGTCACCCTGACAATTTGTAGCCGCCTCTCCGTTATCTACACAGAAATATACATTTGAAGCAAGGGTTTCTGCATTAAAATCAAACTCAACCGCTGCGTACTCCGCGGTAGGAACGAGACTAAGACCCCACCATCTGATATTAGCATAATCCTTAATAACCAATTTTCCGTCTACAGTCTTGTAGTATGCAGAAATGAAAGGTGCAAAGTTAGAATCATCGAACACACCTGCGGTCGCATCAGTAAAATCAGCCATATCGCTCTGGTCATCAAAGTTGATTTCCTTGATAATAGAGAAGTCCTTGTTGCATGTGTATTTAATAGTCCACATAACGTACTCAGAACCACCGGCCTTAGCATAAAGCTCTACTGTAACCTCTCCTGATGCAAAAGGAATTGCAATAGCAAAATTATTTACGTCAGAAGCACCCATCAGTGCAGCTGCATCAATAACCGGCTGTGCGGGCTCAAGCATCCAAGCTGCATTCCATACAACGTCAGTTCCGTTAATGCTGTAGCCGAAGCTTTCGATTTCAGCAGTTGAAGCGTGCCATCCAGCAACGTACAAAGCATCTCCTGGAGCAACACTAGAAGTAACGTCTCCGATATTATCGTTTCCGGTGCCGTTAGCAAAAATGAACGGAATTCCTGACAGAGTCTGCACAACGTCATAAGAAGTATGAACCGTAGCACCATCTGCAGAAGCAGTAACAATTCCCATAGCTGCGATCATAGCAACTACAAGAATCAAAGAAAGAATCTTTTTCATTTCTTTACCTCCATAAAAAGTTATTAGATAATATGCGTACAACACGCCATAATCATCCTATTATCAATATAATAAACCATATCTTATTTTTTTGCAATAGTAAAACATTGTATTTTTATCTTTTTTGAGCATAAAAAACACTGCCTCCCGAAAGAGACAGTGTCAAAAGAATTAACTTTTATTATTTAATTATCTTGCTCTCTTCTTGAGAACTACTGTTGCAACAAATGCAGCAGCTGCCATCATAGCGATTACTGCAAACATTGTTACACTGCTGTCGCCGGTCTCGGGAACATCTATCTCAGGAACATCTGTTGCAGGAACGTCTGTTGCAGGAGCGTCAGTCTCAGGCTCCTCACTGGGATCCTCAGAAGGCTGCTCAGAGGGTTCTTCGGAAGGCTGCTCACTGGGCTCTTCAGAAGGCTGCTCAGAGGGTTCTTCGGAAGGCTGCTCAGAAGGCTGCTCACTGGGCTCTTCGGAAGGCTGTTCGGAAGGCTGCTCTGTAGGCTGCTCATCAGACTCAAATGCTGCCTCAAATACAACGTCAGCAGCAGGATTCATAGATGTCTCAGGATCGTATGTGTTAACACTGATCATGAACACGTCGCCCTCTTCAACCTCAACCTCAAGAGTATCAACAACAGGGTTATCATCACAGTAGTGTGTCATATTATCTGTAACAGACATACCGTTTACGTTAGCTTCGTAGAGCCACATATCACAATTCATAGTGATTGTAAGCTTACCTGCTGAAGGAGCAGTCCACTTAAGCCACTGTCCGTTCCAACTACCGGTTGTAGCAACTGTATTTGTACCGATAATCATATCCAAAGGATTGCTCATTGTACCCTTAGAAGGAGTAAGTGTAAGAGTATAAGTCTGATCAGAGTTAGTGTTATTGGTAATTGACAAAGCAATCTGACCAAACATATTTCCTGTAGTAGGAAGCTCCTCTACAACACCATTAACGTCTTCATGGTCACCGTTGTGACCTACAACAAAGCCTGTCTCACCTTCTACTGTAAGGTCAGCAGCGTCGCCTCTGTTCATAATGGAAACATAATAAGTCTGACCTGCAGGAACAGTAACCTGTGCAGGAGTCATAAACACGTCAACAGGAAGCTCTTCTGTCTCGCCGGGAACCAACTCAGCAAAAGTAGCCATAGCTCTGTAATTATCTGTAGTAAGACCTGTAGAAGCATCAATGTCAGTTCTGTTAGCAGTTGTATTATCGAACTCTACCTTGTAACCGTAGCCGGGTACGAAAGCATCATCAAAATCCCAATCTGCAGAGCACTGCTTGTGGATGTTAACCTGGAACTCACCAACGAGGTTTGTAACTTCGATAGTACCGTTATTTCTTACCTTAAATACATCGGGAGCTTCGAACTCGCCTCCGCTTACCCAAACAGATGCGCCATGTCTGCTGTCGTTGTGTACGCAAGCATTCTGTGCAGAAAGCTGGCAATCCTCGATATTAGCGGAGCCGCCCTTAATAAAGAAAGCGTCGCAACCGCTGTCATCGGATGTAACAGTGATTCCTGTAGCAGAAACTGAACCGGAGTTAACAACGATAGCATCGTTCACTACGTAAATATCTCCGCCGCCGTAGAAGGAAACGTTTGCGCCGTCTACAGTAAGAGATGCGCCGTCAGAAGTCCATGCATGGCCATTAAGATTGATAGAGTAGTTACCTTCTGTGAAAGTGAAACCACCTTCAATATCAGCCATAAGCTTGTAATCTCTTCCGTAGGTAATCTGAGAAATATCTGTTACTTCACCGTTGAAAGTATCTTCAACTACGTCTACACCTGCAAATGTAAAGAAAGGAATTTTTGCATCATTCTTATCAACTGCGGCAATCATAACGTCATAAGAGCCGAGTTCCCAATAAGTAGTATCAACCTTTACATCGAAACCTGCAGTAGAATGACCGTTAGGATAGAGAACGCCGTAATCAGCAAGTCCTGTTCTGTCAGAAATCGCACAATTGGTCCAGCCCCAAGTGTTACCACCGTCAAGGCTGTACTCATAGTGATCTACACCTGCATCTGTAGCAAACCATCCGGACAACGTAATGAACTGACCGGGATAGATAGTGTCGTATGTGGGATGTGAACACCCTGCGCACTGCGTGGGAGCAACAAATGCTGCCTCGCCGCCGTGTACAGCAGTACCGGTGTTTGCCAAAGCTCCGCCGATGAAATCCAGGTTAAACTGGAAAGCAGGAGCCGCGCTTACATTGATAGCCATCATTGAAGCCAGCATAACCACTACGACTAACATTGAAATAAACTTTTTCATTGTTATTTTTACCTCCATAAAATAATAGTATAAAAAGGGGTGATCCGGGTACAAAAACCCCATAATCAACCTATTTTGCTTTATTCTAACCTATTTCAATTCGTTTTGCAATATAAAATTTTACCTTTTTCCCAAAAATATCAAAAATTCTTCATTGCCGTCGCCGCCTTTTACAGGGGAAGAAATTATCGGCGCCAACACCTCAAAGCCACAGCTTTGGGCACATAAAGACACTTTTTCAAGGGCATCCTTAACAGCCTTCCGGTCCTTCACAATGCCCCCCTTGCCTATAAAACGCTTGCCCACCTCAAATTGAGGCTTTATCAGAAACACCGCCCTTGCGCCTTTTTTAAGAAGCTCAGCGGCAGAAGGCAAAATATTTACAAGGGAAATAAATGATGCATCACAGGCGCAAAACTCAAAACAGTCACGATATCCCATTGACGAAAGCTCCCTTACGTCAGTTTCTTCCATACATATAACCCGCGCATCCTCTCTGAGGGTCCTTGCCAGTTGATTCTTTCCCACGTCCACCGCAAAAACCTTTACTGCGCCTGCAGACAGCATTATCTCCGTAAAACCTCCCGTAGAAGCCCCTATGTCAATCGCTGTCACACCGCGAAGGTCAACATCAAAGCATTCCAGAGCATGCTTTAACTTAAAAGCGCCCCTGCTCACAAAAGGAACAGGGTCCGCCATAGTTTCAATATTGTCATTGTCAGAAACGTCAAAAGAAGTCTTTTTTATAACGTTGCCGTTGACTTTTACACAGCCCTCTTCCACAGCCCTTGCAGCTCTCGTACGGCTGGCATAGACGCCTTTTTCCGCAAGATATACATCAAGTCTCACAACGTCACCTCGCTATATAACGGTATCTGGCTACCAAGCCCTCTGCGTCAAGGCCGTATTTTCCGTGAAGCTCGTTTATTTTTCCGTGACGGATTATCTCATCAGGGAATGCCGCAACGTGCACACCTCCGGGGCAGGCTCTTTCTGCAATCAGCTTGACCTGTTCTCCGAAGCCGCCTATCTCTGCCGCATCCTCCACGGTAATGATTCTCTCTGCGTTGGCGGCGCAGTACATAACTCCGTCAACGTCAAGAGGCTTGAAAAATCTGGCGTTAAAGACTATCACCGAGACGCCCTCTGCGGTAAGTTTTTCTGCCGCCTCCAAGGCATACTCCAGCATCTCTCCTATTGAAATAATGCAAAGCGCCGCTCTTGCCCTCTCAGAAGTCCTTGAATCATAACATACACAGCCCTTGCCGTATTCAACAGGCGCAGAAGCATTCTCATCATAATATTTTCCGGTAAATCTATCCTTGGCAGGATATCTTACGGCAAAACATCCCTTTGGAATAACGGTTTCGTCATCATAAACCGTCATACCCATTTCAAGCATTCTTTCAAGCTCCCATTTGTTGGCAGGAGCAGCCACCGTACAGGATGGCAAATGCCCTAAAAACGCGTAATCGTAAATCCCCTGATGAGTCTCTCCGTCAGGCCCTGCCGCGCCCGCTCTGTCAAGTCCCACCACAAGGGGCAAGCCTTGTATGGAAACGTCGTGAAGGAGCTGATCGTAGGCCCTCTGCATAAACGTAGAGTAAATAACGGTAACAGGCTTTGCACCCATTGACGACATTCCTGCGCACATGGTAACTGCGTGCTGTTCTGCTATTCCCACGTCAAAAAACCGCTCGGGAAATCTCTCAGAAAATAATTTAAGGCAGGTTCCTGTAGGCATTGCTGCTGTAACTGCACAGATTTTTTCATCTTTCTCTGCAAGCTCGCAAAGCTTCTCTGCAAAAACCTTTGACAATGATACGGAAGCATTACCGCCCTTGACCTCGCCGGTTTCGGCGTCAAAAGGTGTAATTCCGTGGAATTTTCCGGGGTTTTCTTCTGCAGGACGATAGCCCTTGCCCTTTTTCGTGATAACATGTATCATAGCAGGCTCTTCATTTTCCTCTGCTCTTATGATTGCCGCTCTGATTCCCTTGATGTCGTGGCCGTCAACGGGACCTATATACGTAAGTCCAAGATTTTCAAAAAACTCGCCGGGAACGATTTTAAACTTTATGGCATTCTTTATCTTTCTTAAAAAGCGAGCCACGGGAGCTCCCACAACGGGGAGTCTTGAAAGGAAATTCTTAATTCGCCTCTTCGCATTGATGTATGAATGCTTTGTTCTGATTTTACCTAAGTAATTCGACAACGCGCCTACGTTCTTAGAAATTGACATTCCGTTGTCGTTTAATATTACCGTAATGTCGCATTTTGTCTGGGCGGCGTCATTCAGCGCCTCAAAGGCCATTCCGCCGGTAAGGGCTCCGTCGCCGATTATGGCAACTGTCTTTACATCCTTTCCCAGAAGCTTTGCCGCCCTTGCGATTCCCAGCGCCGCAGAAACAGAGGTGGAGCTGTGGCCTGTGTCAAAAGCATCAGCATTGCTTTCCTCTCTTTTTGGGAAGCCTGAAAGGCAATCAATTTTCCGAAGGTCGTCCATTGCCGCATCTCTGCCGGTCAGAATCTTATGCACGTAGCTTTGGTGCCCTACGTCCCACACGATACGGTCCTTAAACGGATCGTAAATGCTGTAAAGCGCAACGGTAAGCTCCACAACGCCGAGATTGGACGCAAGATGACCGCCGTTTTTCGAAACGACCTCCACAAGCCTCTCTCTTATTTCTTTGCAAAGCGTATCAAGTTCCTCTCGTGACATTTTCGCAATATCCTCAGGAAGCCTCAATTCATTACCGTCTAACAACATTTTATCCTCCGGATGTTTTATCATCAACAATCTTAATCTTAATAATTTCTCTCAAGCAAAAACAAAGCCAGCCACCTTAAGAAAGCGCCCTTGTCCCCAAAGCTCCCGGCAATCCTCACTGCCTCGTCTGTCATTTCAGAAAGCATCTCTTTACATTTTTCAATCCCGAAAATAGTAACCATAGTGGTCTTATTTTCCTTGTCGTCACTGCCTGTCTCTTTTCCCAGAAGCGCAGAGTCACCCTCCACGTCAAGGACATCGTCTTTTATCTGAAAGGCAAGTCCGATAAGCTCTGAATAACGCAAAAGCGCCTTTTCCGCATTGTCAATGCTGTCAGCATCTCCCACAGCAGCACCCCTTGCGCACTCTACGGCAATGTAAACGGGAGATTTCAGGAGAGCGCCTGTCTTGCACGCATAGGTATGGCGCAAAATCTCCTCACCCACTGACTTTCCCTCAGATTCAAGGTCAACCACCTGGCCGCCTATCATCCCTTCCGAGCCGGAAAGCTTCGACAATTCAGCAATAATCCTGACAACGTTTTCGCTTTTAATTATCCCCTGCTCTGCAAGGCGCAATCCTTCCGCGCTCATAACTTCAAAGGCTTTGTTAAGAAGCGCATCGCCTGCAAGTATTGCCATCGCCTCGCCGTATTGAACGTGGCAGGTAGGCCTTCCCCTTCTCAGATCGTCATTGTCCATAGCCGGCAAGTCGTCGTGGATAAGGGAATAGGTGTGTATCATCTCCAATGCACAGGCAAAAGGAAGCACAGCATCTTTCGGCACGCCCAGCAATTCTCCCATCGCTAATGCAAGCACCGGTCTTATGCGCTTTCCACCTGCAAGAAGGCTGTACCGCATGGCCTTGTATATGGTGCTCTGAGGGTTTTCCTCTTCAGGCACTATCTTATCAAGGTATCTTTCAGCCTCTTCTGCGTAAATGGCAAGAAGGCTTTTCATGGCAGTTTCAGACATTCCGCTATACATCACAAATCCTCCTCGCCGTCAACAATTCCTGCTGCATTTCTTCTTCTCTCTGCAACTCCGCTGAGAAGTTTTTCATATTTTCCAAGTTCTTTTTCGCAAAACCTTACGAGCTTCATTCCCTCTTCATAGGCTTTTACAGACTCTTCCAAGGCAAGATTTCCGCTCTCCATCTGCCGCACGATAACCTCAAGTTTAGTTATTGCATCCTCGTAATTGAGTTTTTCTTCTTTTCCCATATCAAACACTCCTCGTCGAATACTTACACTGATAATACCACATTTTTTACCTTCCGTAAAGAACTGAATGAAAATTTATCAAAAAAAGGGAAACACTACCAATGAGTCAGAATGAGTCAGGGGGCAGGTCCCTGACTCATTTGCAAGGGAGGAAAATGCAAGGCTATGTATATATTTTTTGCTGTATTGGTTGTAACTTGTATTGTGGGCGGTATGCTGCTGGTGTTGCCGTTTACAATTGATGTGTACGGAGTGGCGAAGTGTATTATGGTCAGGGAGAATGAGTTTGATGCATATTTTGATCTTTTTGCGGTGATTACGTTTTTTAAATTTTTGAAGATAAAATTGCCGTATGAGAAAATAAAAAGAATAATAAGCGGCAGGAAGAAGAAGAAAAAAGGAAGCAGTGCCGCAGGCACGGCCACGACTTCCGGGGCGGCCCTTGAGCTGCGGCGGTTTAACGTAAGGGCCGGTC
>JAGAKK010000024.1 GCA_017625675.1 Clostridia bacterium
GTGGTGTCGGATGGTGTGTTGTTCCTGGATATGTTGTCCATTACGTCGAAACTGGGGATGACTTATGCTCTTTACACAGATGGTAGTTTCATTATAAGAGGTACGAATATTACTGTGCAAGGAAACTGTCAGAGCAATTATATTTCTCTTAACGGAAAGACAGTCTCGCTTACGGCTGCTCCTGTGAAAATTAACGGCAGGATACATGTAACGCCTGACTTCGTTAACGTGGTGACGCACGCCAAGGTCTGGTGGGACGAGCTGAATAAAATGTTCGTAATGTCCACCGGAAAATATATGAGTGACGGAATTCTGAGAACTGTCGGCGGCATGCTGTATATGAACGGCGAGCCTTATTATGAGATAAGCTTTAACAAATATGATCTGTTTTATCAGACTATGGCGGGATATGCTTACAGCCAGGAATTTCCTACGGCAGACGTGCAATATTCAGCAGCGGAGAAAGCAGTGAAGAGAATCAGCGAGACTGGATTCAAGTCTATAAGAGTTTTTATGCATTGTCCTTCTTATCTTGACCTGATGTACAACGAGGAACATCGGAATACGTATTTTAAGGCTATGGATCAGGTCTTTGACCTTTGTGATAAATACGGACTCAAGATGACCGTGTGCCTCGGTCTTGCAGAGGAAAATCTTCTTGCCTGTGATTTTGTAGAGAGAGAAGGTTGGGCCCAAAGCACGGAGACGGTGTACGACCTTATTTCGAATCCCAATTGTCGTTCGAGGCAGAACGTTTACGATTATATTGATATTGTAATTAATCGCTACAAAGACCGCGATACGGTGCTTATGTGGGAGGTCAATAATGAATTGAGCCTTGAGGTGGATATCGGTTCTGTTTTCGGAAGGGTGCGATGTTCACTACTTCAACTCGCAACTTTTTACGGAGACGTGGCAGACAGAATAAGGTCTATTGATCCGGATCACCTGATAACCAGTGGTGACAGTGCGTTAAGGCCTTCTCAATGGCATTTGCTTTGTGCGGCGCTTAAGGGTTGGGAAATCGATTGGACGCGAGATACTCTTGGGGATCACCTTAATGCGTTAGCTCTTGTAAATGAAAAACTTGACGTTATATGTATGCATCCTTACGCTCTTAATATGGGAATTACCGATGAGTACACGTATGCAAATGACTACGGCGCTCTGGTGCCTATGAACTGGCAATCGTATAAAGATGAATGTACACGGTTGGGAAAACCTTTTTACTGCGGAGAGACCAACGTTCTTATAACGCCGGAAGCGGATGCGAATTATTATACAAAGGTACAGACGTATCTTGACGAGATAGTGGCGGCGGGTGTTCAGCTTACTCATTGGTGGACCTTCCGATCTGACCGAGTTGGCTTTAACGATGGATATTCCTGGGTAATTGACGGCGGAGAACTTCATAATATGATAATCAACGCTAACGCCAAGCTTAAAACTACGTACTGCGTAAATGCGTCGGCCTCCGATAACGTTTCTGAAAATCCGGACGTATACGTTGACAGCACTGTTTCTAAAGGCGTTATCACGGGCGGAGAGGTAATCGAAGCAACGGAAGGCGCAACGGTTTCCGATGTTGTAAACGTATTTTTCAGGTCTTTTGATGAAAAGGACGTTTCTGTATACAAGGGCGATACAAGGGTTTCTGAGGGAACTGTTCTTTCAACGGGAATGACGGTTTCCACAGCGGATGGAAAATCATACGTGATAATTATAGCGGGTGACACTACCTGCGACGGTATCGTTAACGTTTCGGATATATCAGAGGTGCTTTCTCACGTAAGGGGAAGCGTATCTTTGGATAGCAGCGCTCTTGATGCGGCGGCAGAGGCAGGCGGCAACAGCAACATAAACATATTGACCGCCACGGCAATGCTGAATATGCTCTTGTAGGATAATACCTGAGATGTAATATAAAATTATAATTTATACCGGAGGGGCATTTGCCCCTCTGTTTTTTTCGTAAAATGAGTCAGTGACCTGCCCCCTGACTCATCAGGGTGGCACATCGGTAGCACTTTGAGTCAGGGGGCAGGTCACTGACTCAAAAAGAGACTCACTTTCTGTTGCAATTTTTCTGCAAATATGTTATAACTTTTTTGTGTTATAGTGCATAGATTAATGAGAGGAGCAGGAAAATGAAAGAAATTGTCCGAAAGAAAATTTTGTTTTTGACAAATGTTCCGTCTCCTTACCGTGTGGAGTTTTTCAATGAGTTGGGAAAGCATTGCGATCTTACGGTGGTGTTTGAAAAGCGCACGTCATCAGAGCGGGATGCATCATGGAAAAACTACAGTTTTGACACGTTTAAAGGCATTTTTCTGAAAGGTATTTCTGTGAGGTCGGACGCGGCCTTGTGTTTTGGAATTACCGGCGTTTTGAAGAATGAAAAGTTTGACCACATTATCTGTACAAACGTTTCTTCGCCTACGGGTATGATTGCTGTTAACTATATGAAGAAGCACGGTATAGAATATTGCCTTGAATGTGACGGCGCTGTGGCAGGCAGCGGCAAGGGTCTTAAAGAGAAAATTAAAAAGCATTTTATTTCCGGAGCAAAAAAATATTTCAGCACCAGCAGATCTGCTGACAAATATTATATTACTTATGGAGCAAGGCCCAGCAGAATTGTGAGATATCCTTTTACATCTCTCAGGAAAAGCGATGTTGAGAAAGCTCCGGCTACAGAGCAGGAGAAAAAATTGCTTCGCGAGGAGCTTGGCATAAAGGCCGGGAAGCTTGCGGTATCGGTGGGAAGATTTTCTTACCTTAAAGGCTACGGCAAGGGTTTTGACCTTCTTATCAAGGCGGCCCACGAAATTAACGGTAACGAAGGGAAAATATACATTATCGGGGACGAGCCCACGGAAGAATTTATTGAGATGCGAAATGCCTTGGCAAGTGACAACGTGGTATTCCTGGGGCACAAATCAAAGGAAGAACTGCGTAAATATTACAGGGCGGCAGACGTTTTCGTGCTTATGACGAGAGGAGACGCATGGGGTCTTGTAGTAAACGAGGCAATGTCCTGCGGACTTCCTGTAATTACTACCGATAAGTGTGTGGCAGGTCTTGAACTTGTTGAAAACGGTGTCAACGGTTTTCTTATCGAATCGGAGTCATGGAGAAAATGTGCAGACAGCCTGAAAATACTTTTTGAAAACGATGATATGTGCAAGGCTATGGGTCGCGCATCTCTTGAGAAAATAAGGATCTACACCATTGAAGAGATGGTTCTTGTACACCTTGCTGAGCTGGAGGAACAATGAAATTATTGATAATTCGTCACGCAGACCCATATTACGAGATTGACTCCCTTACCGAGAAGGGCTGGAGAGAGGCGGAGCTTTTGTCTGAAAGGCTTGGAAAGCTTGACATAAAGGCTTTTTACCTTTCGCCCCTGGGCAGGGCAAAGGATACTGCTAAGATAACTCTTGAAAAGGCAGGGCGTGAGAATGAGGCTGTGGTCTGTGATTGGCTTCGTGAGTTTGCGCCTGAAATAAGGCGTCCTGACAGGCCTGAAAGAGGCTCCGTTTCCTGGGATTGGCTTCCGGCTGATTGGACAAGTCGCGACGAGTTCTATCATAAGGACCGCTGGATGGAAAATCCGATAATAAAAGCGGCAGGTGTTCACGAAGAATACAAATACGTTACGGGAGAGCTTGACAAGCTTCTTGCAATGCACGGCTACAGGCATATTGCGGAACGAGGCAACCTTTTTGAGGTGACGGAGGCAAACAATGACACCATTGCGCTGTTTTGTCACTTTGGTGTGGAGTGTGTTCTCCTTTCTCACATTATGGGTGTTTCGCCTTTTGTGCTGTGGCACGGTATGTGCGCAGCTCCGTCTTCTGTTACTACGGTTGTTACAGAGGAACGACGAAAAGGTATTGCGTCTTTCCGGATGAGCTCTTTCGGTGACGTTTCTCACCTTTATGCAGGAGGGGAAGAGCCTGCTTTTGCCGCAAGATTTTGCGAATGTTTTGACAACGAAGATGAGCGCCACGATTGATGGCGCTTTAACTTTTACGATAGCGAAAGGAATTTTTCAAAAATGATCTGGTTTGCAAGCGATATACACCTTGACCACGAAAAAATAAGAACCCTTTGCGAGCGCCCCTTTGAAAGTGTGGCGGCAATGAATGACGTTCTTTTGAAAAACTGGAACGACAGGGTGAAAGAAGATGACCTTGTATACATTATCGGCGATCTTATGTACGAGGATTGCGAAAGGCCTGAATATTGGCTCGCGAAGCTTAACGGCCGGAAAATATTGATTAAGGGCAATCACGATGCAGGCTGGCTTTCAAAGGTTGACGCCGGAAAATATTTTGAGAAAGTTACTCCATATCTTGAACTTGAATACGAAGGAATCAGGCTTACCCTGTGTCATTACCCTATGATTGAATGGCCAACGGGACGGATCGATCTGGCGGGGTCAATGGGCTACCTTGTTCATGGGCATACTCATAATTATGCGCCTCCAAGGTATATTTCAATGATGAAAACTCCGTTCTTGCTTAATGCTTCCGCAGAAATCAACGGCTATGCTCCCGTGAGTTTTAATGAGCTTATTGAGAATAATGAAGCATTTAAGCTTGAAAATCTTGAAAGCTCCGTTGACAGGGCGCGATTTGTTGCAATGAAGTACCACGAAGGCCAAAAAGACAAGTCGGGGAAGGCTTATATATTACACCCGATGAAGGTGGCGGCCGGAGTATCCGGCGATAATGAAAAGACGGTGGCATGGCTTCACGACGTTATTGAGGACACTGATTTTGGTGTGGAAAAGCTACGTAAATATTTCTCAACCGAGGTGGCAGAGGCGGTGCTTCTGATGACTCATGCTGACAACGAGGATTATTTTGACTACGTAAGACGATTGAAGAATGTGCCCCTTGCGCGGACTGTGAAATTGTCAGACCTTGCCCACAATTCAGATATGTCAAGGCTTCCGGTAATTACTGAAAAAGATATTGCAAGGCAAAACAAGTACAAAAGAGCAATTGAGATATTAAGTAATTGAAATCTGTAGCTTTAGTGGTTTTATTAAAATTTTAAAAATTTTTTTAAAAAGGGTATGAAAAATATTGCCAAGAAAAAACTCTCGTGGTAAAATGTTGGCGTAGTTGTTTTTTTAAAAACAGCTGCGCTTTTTGTTTTTATTTTTGTCCTATACGGAAGGAGCAATTTTTATGGAAAAAAAGGAACGCAGAGTGGGTACAATCTCACGCGGTATCAGATGTCCTATCATCAGAGAGGGTGACGATATTGCGGACATCGTAGCAAGCAGCGTGATAGAGGCGGCAGAGTGCGAAGGCTTTGAGCTTCGCGACAGAGACGTTATTGCTGTCACTGAGTCTGTTGTTGCAAGAAGTCAGGGAAACTATGCAAGTGTTGAAGATATTGCCGAAGATGTAAGAAAGAAACTGGGCGGCGGAACAGTGGGAGTAATTTTCCCCATTCTTTCCAGAAACCGTTTCGCTATTTGTCTTCGCGGTATTGCTATGGGCGCAAAGAAGATTGTTCTTATGCTCAGCTATCCTTCCGATGAAGTTGGTAACGAATTGGTAAGCCTTGACAAAATCGATAAGGCAGGGGTGAACCCTTACAGCGACGTTCTTTCGCTTGAACGTTATCGCGAGCTTTTCGGTGAGAACAAGCATGAATTTACAGGCGTTGACTACGTTGCATATTATGGTGATCTTATCAAGTCCTGCGGCGCAGAGGTTGAGATTGTTTTTGCAAACCAGGCGAAGACCATTCTTGACTACACCGATTGCATTATCAACTGCGATATACACACCCGCGCACGAACAAAGAGAATTCTGAAGGCGGCAGGAGCAAAAATTGTTTGCGGTCTTGACGAGATTATGAACGCTCCCGTAAATGGCAGCGGTTGCAATGAAAAATACGGTCTTCTTGGCTCTAATAAAGCTACAGAGGACAAGGTTAAACTTTTCCCCAGAGACTGCAAGGATATGGTTCTGGACGTTCAGAAGAAGGTTCTTGATGCCACAGGAAAACACGTTGAGGTAATGGTTTACGGTGACGGCGCATTCAAGGATCCTCAGGGAAAAATCTGGGAGCTTGCAGATCCGGTTGTATCTCCTGCTTTTACAGACGGCCTTATCGGTACACCTAACGAGCTTAAGCTCAAATATCTTGCTGACAATGATTTTAAGGATCTCAGCGGCGAGGCACTCAAAAATGCTATTTCCGAGAGTATCAAGGCAAAGGGCGAGAAGGGAAGCCTGGTAGGAAATATGGCAGCTCAGGGAACTACTCCCAGACAGCTCACAGACCTTATCGGTTCACTTTGTGACCTTACAAGCGGTTCAGGCGACAAGGGTACTCCCGTTGTCCTTGTTCAGGGCTATTTTGACAACTACACAAACTAATCAAACATTTGATACAATATATTCAATATATTTTCAAGGAGGGCAATATTTATGGAAAAAAATGTAAGACCCGAATCAATGAAAAGAATTACAACTCCAGAGCTTGCTAATGCTTTTATTGACGAGCAGGTAAAAGAAATCAAGGCCCAGGTTGGTGACCGCAAGGTGCTTCTGGCTCTTTCAGGCGGCGTTGACTCCTCAGTTGTTGCAGCGCTTCTTATCAAGGCTATCGGCAAGCAGCTCGTCTGCGTGCACGTAAACCATGGACTTATGAGAAAGGGCGAAAGCGAAGCTGTTATTGACATGTTTGGCAAAGTTCTTGACGCTAATCTTATTTACGTAGACGCTACAGACCGTTTCCTCAATCTTCTTGCAGGTGTCAGTGAGCCTGAGAAGAAAAGAAAGATTATCGGCGCTGAGTTTATAAACGTTTTTGCTGATGAAGCACGAAAGCTTAAAGACATTGACTTTTTGGCACAGGGTACAATTTACCCCGACATTCTCGAAAGCATAAAAGCTGCAGAGGGCAAAAAGGCAGTAAAATCACACCACAATGTTGGCGGTCTGCCTGAAGATTTAAAATTCGAATTGGTAGAGCCTATAAAGCTTCTCTTTAAAGACGAGGTTCGCGTGGTAGGCGAGGCATTAGGTCTTCCCCACGCAATGGTTTACCGTCAGCCGTTCCCGGGCCCCGGCCTTGGTGTTCGTTGCCTCGGAGCAATCACCCGCGACAGACTTAACGCGCTCCGCGAAGCAGATGCTATTTTGCGTGAAGAGTTTGACAAATGCGGACTTGCAGAAAAGGTATGGCAGTACTTCATTGCAGTGCCTGACATCAAGAGCGTTGGCGTGAAGGACGAGAGCCGTTACGAAGGCTGGCCTGCAATTATCCGCGCCGTTAATACAAAAGACGCAATGACTGCCACAATCGAAGAAATTCCTTACGAAATTCTTCACAAGATTACGTACAGAATCACCCATGAGGTAGAGGGCATCAACAGAGTGCTGATGGATCTTACCCCGAAGCCTATTGGAACGATTGAGTGGGAATAAGTTGGAAGTATTTAAAGGCAATTTATGCTATCTGAAAAATTGGAAAAATATACAACAAAAACAGACCTTGAGAAAAATTTTTCTCGAGGTTTTTTTGATATTATTGCCAAAAGGTTGATGTAATTTGGGAAATATGATATTATTTCATCTAATAGACATCAAAAACATCAAATTAACACGATATTTTAATGAAATGATATTGCTATTGTTCTAATTTTGGAATATAATCTTACTATAAATTTGATACGCAAGGAGTGGTAAGTATGTTGGCATATATGACTGCTAACGAGGCTGCTGAAAAATGGAATATATCGCATAGGCGAGTTTTAAAGTTATGCAAAGAAAAACGCATAGCCGATGTTGCAATGCTGGGTAATATGTGGATAATACCAATTGATGCAAACAAGCCTGAAGATGCAAGAGGTCTACGGTATAATAAATCTGAAGAAAAAGTTGTACGGCCTTTTTTGAAGTGGGCAGGCGGTAAAGGTCAACTCCTTAAAGAAATTGAACAATACTACCTTTTTGATAACGGAAGTATTACAAAATATGCTGAACCATTTGTTGGCGGTGGCGCTGTTTTATTTGATATACTCAGCAAATACGATTTAGAAGAAGTATACATCAGCGATATTAACGCTGAACTCATCAATACTTATCGCATTATTCGTGATGACATAGATGCTCTGATTGAAATTCTTTACGCTATGCAGAACGATTTCATTCCATTAGATACGGATAATCGCAAAGCATATTATATGCAAAGGCGTGAGCGATTTAATGATTTAAAAGTCAACGGAAACGAGGACATCAATATCGAAAAAGCGGCTTTGATGATTTTTCTTAATAAAACTTGTTTCAATGGTTTGTACAGAGTCAACAAAAAAGGTTTGTTTAATGTTCCTATGGGAGCATACAAAAATCCGATGATTTGTGATGAAAACAATCTTAGAGCAGTATCAGAGAAATTGCAAAGAGTAAATATTGTATGTGGTGACTACAGAGAGTCGGCTGACTTTATTGATGAAAATACTTTTGTGTATTTTGATCCCCCATACAGACCTATTACAGATACAGCGAGTTTTACCGCATATACTGAGAACTTGTTTAACGATGAAGAACAAATTGAACTTGCTCGCTTTGTTGATGATATGCACCGAAAAGGAGCAAAGGTTGTAATAAGTAATTCAGACCCAAAGAATTCTGATATCGAGGACGATTTTTTTGATAGTATTTATTCGTCTCATAAAATCAAACGAGTAGATGCTAACCGAATGATTAATTGCAATAGTGAGGCAAGAGGAAAAATTAAAGAGTTACTTATTAGCAATTTTTAAGGAGAACAAATAATTATGATAAAGAATGGAAAAGGCGGAGGTAACACCAAAACAGGACTTGTCTTTGAAGGGAAAACTGATTTATCCACCTTCTTAAATAATCAAGAGGGGTACCGTGTGACTGATGGCATTGTGTTTTATAACGACGAAAAAGTTGCTCGCATATTCAAAAAGCACGATTTTTATAAATATTTAAAAGAAGTCGGCGTTGATTGGAAAAAAATCATTTCTAAAAAACTTCTGCCGGACGACAGTATTTATGTAATTATCAACAACACTCTTTTTATTATCGAATGTAAATATCAGCAAGTGGCGGGTTCTGTTGATGAAAAATTGCAGACTTGTGATTTTAAAAGAAAGCAGTATCAGAAGTTGATGGCGCAGATCAATATTGATGTGGAATACATCTATCTGCTTTCGGAGTGGTTCAAAGATCCTAAATACAAGGATGTTTTGGATTATATCATCAGTATGCGTTGCCACTATTATTTTGAATACATACCGCTTACAAAGTTAGGGTTGCCTGTGCCGCCTAATAGCGAGGAGGAATAAGAGATGTCAAGAGATTTTAGTGCGTGGTTGTCAGGCTTTCGTGACAGTATCGCAGACTATGGTTATTACATAGATTTTGATAAGGTTCACAGAAATGTGGATGTCATTAAGATTGAACTTAATATTTTAAATTCTCTCATTGGCTCTAAAAATATCGAAGCCGATTTTGAGAATTTGATGAGAAAATATCCAGAAGTTTTAAAGTGTATTCCTCTGCTCCTAGCAGTTAGAGCAAATGAAATATACTGTCAAGATGAAAATGGTGGTCATTTATTCCGATTTAACTTTGGAAAGTATCCACCGAACAGCAACGCTCATTATGAGAGGTACAAATACTTTATGCGTGAAACCGGGTTGTTTGATTTGCTAGAAAATCATATCGTGAATAATTTGGTTGACTATGCAACAGGTGTTGAAACAGGTCTTGATTCCAACGGCCGTAAAAATCGTGGCGGACACCTTATGGAAAATTTGGTTGAGAGCTTTATTCAAAAAGCAGGTTTCGTAAAAGGGGTTAATTACTTTAAAGAAATGTATATCCACCAAATTACAGATAAATGGAACATAGACTTATCTGCTATTTCCAATCAAGGCAAGATGGAAAAACGCTTTGATTTTGTAGTTAAGACACCTAATATGATTTATGGTATCGAAACGAACTTTTACGGAAGTGGCGGTAGTAAACTTAACGAAACTGCACGTAGTTATAAGACTCTTGCGTGGGAAACCGAAGAAATTGACGGTTTTACATTCGTTTGGTTTACCGACGGAAAAGGTTGGACTAGCGCAAGAAACAACCTCGAAGAAACTTTTGACGTTATGCAACACATTTACAATATTAAAGATTTGGAAGATGGCATAATCAGCGAGGTTTTTAAATAATGGCAAAGAAAATAACAAAATGGGAGCCGGAAGATTTTGAACTGGAAATGACTACGCATTGGTCTTTTCCTAAACGTGGCGATTGGGCAACCCACGATGCAAAGTGGCGAGGTAATTGGTCACCATACATTCCTCGAAATATTCTGCTCCGCTATTCAAAAGAGAACGACTTGGTTCTCGATCAGTTTGCGGGTGGTGGAACTACCCTCGTAGAAGCAAAATTACTAAACCGAAATATTATTGGCGTGGATGTAAATGATGTTGCTATTGCTCGTTGTAGAGAAAAGGTTGATTTTGAGCACGAGGGTGCTGACGGTAAGGTTTATATACACAAAGGTGATGCACGTCATTTGGATTTTGTTTCGGACAACAGCATTGACCTTATTTGCACTCATCCGCCGTATGCTGATATTATTCAATACAGCGAGGATATTCCTGAAGATTTGTCTTTGTTAAAGGTCAAAGATTTTCTTGAGGAAATGAAAAAGGTTGCGGCAGAAAGTTATCGTGTTTTGAAAAAGGACAAGTTTTGTGCTGTTCTTATGGGTGATACACGCCAAAAAGGTCATATGATACCGATGTCTTTTGATGTTATGCGTATCTTTGAAGAAGCAGGATTTAAACTTAAAGAATTGATTATTAAAGAACAGCACAACTGCAAGGCTACGGGATATTGGAAAACAAATAGCGTGAAGTATAATTTTTTGCTTATAGCACACGAGTATCTATTTGTGTTTAGAAAATGATCGATAGGAGGATAATAATATGTATGCCGAACGAGTTGAATTATATAAAAAATTAGAAGAGAAACTAGACAGTAAATTACTCGTTTATATTACGAGTGATAGACCTGGATTCGAAGCTAGCATAGCACAAGATGTGATAGATAAATTTATTAACCAATTAGACAAAATAGGGGTTACTGAAAAAATTTCATTATATTTATATACACGTGGTGGTGACACTGCTGCTGCGTGGAATATAATTAATTTACTTAGACAATATTGCGATACTTTACAAGTTGTAATTCCTCATAAAGCGCATAGTGCAGGAACGCTTATAAGTATCGGAGCAAATTCTATAATAATGACAAAACAAGCCACTTTGGGACCTATCGATCCAAGTGTTAACACTCCACTTAATCCTCCGATACCAAATGCACCGCCTCAAAACAATTATCCTGTTAGCGTAGAGGCGGTAAAAGGATACTTAGCTTTCGCAAAAGAAGAGTTAGCCATTAAGGATGATATGGCACTTTCAAATATTATGATGAAACTCTCTGAATATGTGCATCCACTTGTATTAGGTCAGGTTTACCGTGCGAGGGCTCAAATAAAAATGCTTGCAGAAAAGTTGTTAACCAACCAAGTAACAGATAGTGCAAAAATCAAAGATATAATAGCTTTTCTTTGTAGTGATTCAGGAAGTCACGATTATACCATTAATCGCAGAGAAGCAAAAAATTCTCTCGGTTTAAATATTGAAAAACCTAATGATGAAATGTATAATATAATTAAAGAAATATATGATAATATAAGTGATGAACTTGGGTTTGGTGTACCATTCGATCCATTATCTGTATCACAATCCAATGGTGGAGCATATAATGTAAAAAGAGCTTTAATCGAAAGTGTTTATGGCGGAAGTAATTATTTTGTAACTGAAGGCGTTGTAAAACAAATTGCTGTGCCGGGCAATCCTGGTCAGGTACCGCAACAAGCGATACAAACCACAAAGATTTTTGAGGGATGGAAATATGAATCAAATAACAATAACACAACTGATGATGCTACCGACAATGAATGTTAGTTATAGCGAATCAATTAAAACCAATTACGCAAATTATCAATCAAGTTCTACTACTCAAAATAGCAATGCATTAATTAATGTGCTAAGCGGTTCAGTGTTGTTAATAGAACATAATGAGATGCTTGAAAAATGATAGCAAACCGTGATGGCAAAATGATAGCAAAAGTTAGGACTACCTATGTAGATAGGATAATCTAAGACAAAGCAAATCAATTTGTGCTACTATGCTAAAACAAAATCGTTTAAGGTCGGTTTTGTGGTTGCGAGTGGGAATAATGGCGAATGGCTTACAAGTGCCCGGAAACCCTTGAAAACAAAGGGCTTTCGGGCATTTATGCTTTGTTGAAAAAGGCTTTGCAACACTTTTGCAACACGCAAGGATAAATTTGCAAAAAAGAAAAAGTTGCAAGTGGCTTTTAAATAGACGGAGGTGTCGCATGGGAACGTGGAATACCAGTGTTACAGGAAACGATACGGCGGAGGATTTATATAGTGAATATACCGCCGCCTTTTATAAGTTCGATGTAGAAGAAGCTTTGAGCCGGATTGATAAATATATCAGGACAGAAATGTTTGATGAATCCGATGAAGAAGAATGGTGCAATTACATTTATTCACTTGCTGATTTCATGTGGAAGAAAGGTATATTGACGGATTCGGTACGAAACAAAGCTATTGGAATGATTGACAGCGGATTTGGTTTAGAGTTGTGGGAAGAAGCCGGTCAAAAAACTTTGGTCGCCCGTAAAAAGAAGCTTGCTGAGTTCAAAGAAAAACTATTGTCGCCACAACCACCAAAGAAGAAAATTAAGCCGGACGCTCACACTGAGCGGATTTTTGACGATGGAGATATCGTTGCGGTTCAGTTGCAGACCGCCGGAAAGCCATATACGGAACAAGAATCAAAACCGATTTCGGAAAAGGATTTTCATGCTCTTGACGGGAAATACGTGTTGATGCAATTGGTGAATTGTTACGCAAGCTGGACGTCAAGTATAGTGCCTGAAGTCAATGATTACTGGGCTTGTTTCCGCTTGTTTGACGGTATTTATGACGCTGTTCCGGATGATGTAGATTTACTGTCGTTGAAAGACGCATTGATACATCAAGGACACAAGATTACTTCAATCTTCAATTGCGAAAGCAGTATGTTTTATTTCAAACGAAGGGATTATAAAGTGATATGCAATAGAAAAGATCTGCTCACGGGTTTAGATACAAACGGCTACAATTCAATTTATTGGGGAGTTAACAGACCTTGGTTAAATCCCGACTCACAGCTTGTGGCTGCTATGGGAAAGCAAATTGTCTGCAAAGAGTTTTCGGGCAATATCGAACAGGTTGAGCATATTTGTAGATATGCAAATCGTTATGGAAGATTTGATTATAGTTTGTCCCGAGAAGAAAACGAGGCAAGATACATCACGGAAGAAAATATCATTGCAGAAAAAATCAATAAAGTAATTTCAGACGGCGGAAAACTGTATAGCATATCTTTGGGTAGAGAAATCGGAATCGTCACAGTACATAACGGACATATAGATAATCTATACATTGAGGGGCAGTATCAACGTAACGGATTTGGTACTCGGCTGCTTGAATATGCGTTGTCAATAGGCGGGAGCGGTGCATATATTGATGTGCCTATGTCAAACAACGAGTTGATGCATATTTGTGACAAATTGGGCTTGATTAAAGTAAAAGAAACGGGGCAAATAGTTCGAATGGCGAAGCCATGAGCCGGGCTTTCTCGTCATTCTTCTGCATTAACTAAATCAATTTCCAATAGTTCGGGCATGTGTTTATACAAAATGCTCAGGACCTCCCGTTTGTTTTGCAGGACAAGGTCTATCAAAAAGTTATTGTTGTGAAAAATAAACGGATAACCTGTAAAATCATTGACTTCCATTGTTAGCGGTGACATGCAGCCGTCAAATGACTTGCTGATGAACCGTTCTTTTTTTATCCAGTTTTTGTCAAGGTGGATTGCTTCCGGGTTGACAATGTATTTCTCATCAATCTCCACAATTTCTTTTTCGCGGTGTTTCCAAGGAATAAAGATAACGTATAATGGAGTATTCAGGGTCCTGTGTTCATAAACGCTTTTTGATTTCCACAAGAATTTCTTTGTGCGTGTGTGAACTTCATCGTGGGGACGACAGTATTTTGCTAACAAGATGCCTTTAATGATTTTGCCATTATCGAAGAATGCTATTTCTACCATTTTTAATACTCCTTTCCTTGTTTTGTTGATTGTTTTATTGTCTCATATTATAATTAATAATTAAAGCGGAAAAACGATTGCCGGAGATAGGTTTGAGTTTTTTTTCGGCAGGGACTTGCACGAAGCCTCGGATAAATCAGGACGCAGTGCGTTTGATGAAGGATCTTTACGGTATTGATATGGAGAAAGATCAATACAGCAAGACGGGGCAGAACGATGAGACTTTTAAAATTGTTATTGAGGATATTGAAAAGAAAGTAAGAGAGTTTGTAGTTGCAATTTAATGTATTAAAGTCTTGAATTGTTTTGAGAAATGGTGTATAATCAATCATTATCGTATTTTTTTGATGAATTTTGCAGAAAGGGAAAATGTTTATGCAAATATTGGCGTTTGTTTTGTATTTTGTTTTGATTCTGGGAATCGGTCTTTTCTTTTTCTTCCGTTCCAAAAATGATGGAGAGAAGGAATATTTCCTTGGGGGAAGGTCAATGGGTCCTTGGGTAACGGCTATGAGTGCTCAGGCCTCGGATATGTCCGGTTGGCTTTTGATGGGTTTCCCCGGAAGTATTCTTGCCTTTGGTATGGGAAAAGTATGGATTGGAATAGGTCTTGCCTTGGGAACTGCTGCAAATTGGATTTTTGTAGCAAAGAGACTTCGTCGTTTTTCAAAGGCATCAGGTGATTCAATTACGTTGCCTCAGTACCTTACCAACCGTTTTGCGTCTCAGAGTCCTGTGCTGAAGATCGTTTGCGCTGTTATCTTTTTAATAAGTTTTACAGTGTACGTTGCTTCTGCTTTCGTTGCGGGAAAGAGTGTGTTGGTGGCGGTTATTCCTTGGTTTGCGGATAAAGAGTTGTTGGCAATGGCTCTTTTTGCCCTGTTGATTCTGATATACACGTTCCTTGGTGGATACAAGGCTGTTTGCTGGACGGATTTCTTCCAGGGACTTATGATGCTGGTGGCTTTGTTGGCAGTGCCTATTGTTATGGCGCTGGGTAATTTTGACGCATCTTTCAGCGGTGCTTTTGCGGAAGGCGTTACTGCTTTTGAGTCAAATCCCTTTACAGCGGACTGGCGGGATATCGTAACAGGACTTTCCTGGGGATTGGGATACTTCGGAATGCCCCACATTATCGTGCGTTTTATGGGAATTCAGAAACCCTCTCAGGTTAAGAAGGCGTCTACCGTAGCAATAGTATGGGTTGTTCTCACCTTGGGTAGTGCTATTGCATTGTCGATTTTAGGAAGAACCTTCCTTTTGTCAGAAGGTACCCCTTTGGCTGAAAAACTTTTGATGGCAGGCGCACAGGAAAAGATATTTATCACTTTGGTTCAGGATATTTTCCCGCCTATCATCGCAGGCCTTCTTCTTGCGGCTATCGTTGCGGCGGCAATGTCAACGGCGGATTCTCAGCTCCTGGTGGCATCTTCCTCTTTTACAAGTGACCTGTACAAACCCCTTATCAGAAAGGATAAAGCATCCGATAAGGAAATTCTTTGGGTAGGTCGTATCGTTGTTTTGGCAGTAAGCGTAGTGGCGTTCTTCATTGCGGCAAGCGGAACGGGCTGGGCAAGCAGCATTATGAGCATGGTTGAAAATGCATGGGGATTGTTCGGCGCGGCATTCGGCCCTGTTGTTTTGTTCTCCCTTTTCTGGAAGAGAATGAACTACACGGGAGCTTGCGCAGGTATTATTACCGGTGCGGCTGTGGATATTTTGTGGTTGCTTTGCTTCACAAATACCATTACAGATGCGCTTGTTGCTCCTACGGGAATATATGAGATATTGCCCGGATTTATCGCAGGCGCAATTGCCACAGTGGTTGTTTCTCTCTGCACCAAGAAGCCTTCGGCTGAGGTTGACGGAATTTTTGAGACGGCAACAGACGTGAGCGTTGACGATTAATTAAACAGAATAATTTGATAAACAGAGCCGACCTTGAAGACCTGATTTTTCAAGGTCGGCTCTGTATTTTCTTATTGACAACTATATCGTAGTGCGATATAATGAGTATATCGAAGTGCGATGTATCGCACTGGAATAATACTTGGAGGTAACGTTTATGGATCAGCACATAAGAAAAGTTTACGTTCCAATGACAGAAACTGCATTTTATATATTGTTGTGTCTGCGGGATCCAAATCATGGTTACGGCATTGTACAGAAGGTTGAAAAATTAACGGAGGGCGCTATCAGGCTGACTCCCGGCACTATGTACGGCAGCTTGTCAAAGATGGAGAAGGACGGCGTTATTCGTTTTGTCAGAGAAGAGGATAAAAGAAAAATTTATCAGATCACAGAGCTTGGTTCTGAGATTTTAGAGATTGAGTTTGAAAGAATAGAGCGCCTTTATAAAGTAGCACAGGGGGAAATGTGAAATGGAGACTAAAAAGCAATTCAGATGGTTTAGTATATTTGAGTATGAAAAGGAACAGGATTATCTGCGCGAGATGCACAAGGCAGGTTGGAAATTTACAAAAGTAAAGGGCTTTGGTAGTTATCACTTTGAAAAATGTGAGCCGGAGGACGTGGTGTATCAGCTGGACTATAATAAAGATGGCCTTGAACACAAGGAGGAATACGTAAAAATGTTCAGCGATTGCGGCTGGGAATATTTGATGGACTATGCAGGGTACAGTTATTTCAGAAAGCCTGTGTCTGAAACCGGTGTGGCAGAAGAGATATTCTGTGATGATGAGTCAAAGATAATGATGATGGAGAGGGTACTGAAGGGAAGGATGCTTCCGCTGCTTGTGATTTTTCTCTGCGTGTTGTTGCCGCAATTTATTTTGAATATCTTTAATTATCGGAACTACGTATTGGCAACGTTTTTAGGCGGCATATTGGCAGTGTACATTATAATCTTTTCATGGTGCGCTGTGAAATATAATAAAATCAAAAATAAAAAGTGAAAAGGCATAAAAATCAGCCCGGTAAGGAGTTCCTGCCGGGCTGTAATGTTTTATTGGAAAATCAATGCTCAGTCTTTCCACCTGTCTTTTAGTTCTCTTATCTGAGACGTCAATTTCGCATTGTCCTTGTTGGGGCGTCCCTTACGCTCTTTTGTCAAGGCTAAAAGCTTTTCCGCTTCTGCAACAAGTTCATTGTAAATTATGTCTGCTCTTGTTCTGCCGCCGGATGTGCGGACTCTGTTTATTGTTTTTCCCTGGGTGAAGATTGTCATTCTGCCTGTGGTAAGGTCATACTCCGTGCCGCTGTAGGGAGCGTCTGCCCGATAACCGTGTTCCGTGAGATAATCTTTAAAATCCTCGCAGGAGTGTTCGTCTCCGTGATTTACAAAAACCAGCTGAGGCTTTGATTTAAAGCCTGTGATCCAATTGAAAAGTCCGTCCCGGTCTGCGTGTCCGCTGGTGCCGTGGAGAGTACATATCTCCGCATTAACGGTGATTTCCTCTCCGAAAAGAGTTACCTTTTTCTCGCCGTTAATGAGGCGGCGACCAAGAGAGCCTTCTGCCTGATAGCCTACGAACAGTACAATGTTTTCGGCCTTCCAAAGATTGTGCTTCAGGTGGTGACGTATGCGGCCTGCTTCGCACATTCCGCTGGCTGAAATTATCACCTTCGGCTCTGTGTTAAGATTAATAAGCTTTGATTCCTCAGAGGTCAGGGACATTCTTATATCGTCAAACCATATTGGATTGATGCCTTGCTTAACCAGAGCAAGGGTCTCCTCGTCAAAGCATATCGGATTACATTGCATAAATATTGCAGTAGCTTCTGCGGCAAGGGGGCTGTCTACGTAAACGGGGAAGTTGGGGTGGTTTTTTACAAGACCTTGCTGCTTGATTTCCCGGATTGCGTAAAGCATTTCCTGTGTCCTGCCTATTGCAAAAGAGGGGATAATGACATTGCCGCCTCTGTCCAGCGCTTTTTGGATATAGTCCGCCAGCTCATAAATTACGTTGCTGCGGTCGGCTTCATGGAGCCTGTTTCCGTAAGTGGATTCGATTACAAGGTAATCTGTTTCTTCTACGGTTTTCGGGTCGCAGATTATTCTCTGATTAGCATTGCCAACGTCGCCGCTGAAAACAATCTTTTTCCGGACGTTTCCCTCCGTAAGCCAAAGCTCAATGCAAGCAGAACCTAAAAGGTGGCCAATGTCTGTAAAGCGAAGTTCAATGCCTTCGCCGGGGTAGATTATTTCGTTGTAGTTGCAACGTCTGAACTGGGAGATTGCCGTCAATGCGTCTTCCGTGGTGTACACAGGCTCAATTTTGTCAAGGCCTGCTCGTTCAGCTTTTTTTGAGCGCCATATTGCCTCGGATTCCTGAATATGTGCAGAATCAAGAAGCATGATGTTACAAAGGTCGCAGGTGACGTCCGTTGCGTATATTGCGCCTTTAAAACCGTCCTTGCAAAGCTTCGGGATCATACCTGAATGGTCAATGTGGGCATGGGTCAGAAAAACTGCTTCAATGTCTGAGGGCGGCACCGGTAGCGTAATGTTCTGGAACACGTCAATGCCTTGCTCCATTCCGCAATCAACAAGGTAATACCTTCTGTTCACCTCCAGCAGTGTACAGCTTCCGGTAACTTCATGGGTGGCCCCAATAAATTGCACTTTCAATATAATCGCCTCCTTTAAGTGATTTAATTATACCATAGTTATCTTTTATGTACAATAAATTTTAAAAATGTGTCGATACGTTCAAAGGGAGTCACAGCGTCTGACGCTGTGGCTCCCTTTGAAGATAAAAAAACTGCCAACGGCCTGAACGCCGTTGGCAGAGCAAAAATAATAAAATATTAATTCATTTTATTTATCATTATCGTCCTTATCGTCATTGTCCTCGTCGGAAGACTCGTCCTCTGATTTTGTAACCTCTTTTTTCTTCAGATTGCTTACGATAAGGGCAGCAACGTCAAGTACGGCCTGAGCAATGAGATAGATGCCAATGAACATCCATATCCAGCCTGTTTCAGCTAGTGCAATAATGATTACGGCGCATACGATCGTGACCAGTGCGCTGATTCCGTACATAAACCATTTGTCATTTTTGCGGCGGATAAGGTCTGCAGTGATCTGGACTTTGTTGAGGCCTGCCACAAGGATAACGATGCCGTACACAACAACCAGCAGATTTAGGTGGCTCTTGAACAGATCTGTTTTAATAAGCAAAAATGCGCCGATAGCTATTTCCGTCAATCCTTTTGTAAGGAGCTGGCCTAATCTGGCTTCTTCTGCCTCTGTTCTGAAATATTTAAGCGCAGTCACGATGCCTATTGCCAGAAGAATTACGCCTGCGCCGATAATAATAAACTCTGTCAATTTTTCATAGTTTATCAAGAGGAGAATACCTACTGCGATTTCCAAGAGGCAAAGGAGAATGCCGTTGCCGTTTTGTTTCAATGCTTTCATAGCAAAACCTCCATATAAATTTCGTCAGTTTTATGATAATACAAAATAATTCCTTCTGCAACAATTATTTCAACAAAATGAGTCAGGGACCTGCCCCCTGACTCAGAGGAAAAAAGGTGTCAGGTATGGGGTTTTTGTGAAAATTGGTGGCAGTTCGGTGGCGGTTTTGTTGAGGTGGAGAGTGGCGAAAAAGGTTCTGTTGTTGATGTGGGTTTAAACTCGTTGACAACTCAACATCTTGGATGTATAATAGAAAGGTAGGTTATTTTTATAAAGGAGCAGCTATGGTTGAGCGTTTTGAAAAGTTTTCATTTGCTATTTCTGATATAACTCATTATTTGCATAAGATTGCCGCAGATGAAATGCGAAAGCAAGGTCTCAGGTGGCCTCATGCGGTGTGTCTTGTTGTGTTGTCAAGGTTTGAGGAGGGTGTTACAGCCACAGAGCTTTGTGAGATATGCGGCAGAGATAAGGCTGATATTTCAAGGACAGTTTCGTTGTTGACGGAAAAAGGTCTTGTTACAAAAGAGGGTGCGAAGCAGAATTACCGTGCGTTGATTAAGCTGACGCAGGAAGGAAGAGCTGCATCGGAGCAAATAAGGGAGAGAGTGCGTCTGGCAGTGGAGATTGTCAGCAAGAACGTCAGCGATGAGCATAGAACTGTTTTTTATGAGGTGCTGGAGGCTATTGGCAAGAACCTGCAGACCATAAGCGAACAAGGATTGCCTGAATAAAGAGGCTGTTTTGAAATATTAAAATTTTATGGAGGTTATTATGAGTGATTACGTGATTTTTACCGATTCGGCTTGCGATATAAAGCCCGAGTTATTGAAGGAGTGGGGCGTTGGTTTTCAGAGCCTTACTCTGAGATTTGAAAAAGATGATAAAGAATATACCGATGGTGCGATTGACAGCAAGCTTTTTTATGATAGAATGCGAAACGGCGGTGTTGCAAAAACTGCGGCTGTAAACTCCGAGATGTTTTCAAATGCCTTTGAGGAGCACCTTAAGAATGGTATTGACCTGTTGTATCTCGGCTTTTCATCAGGTCTCAGCACTACGTTTAATTCTGCAAGACTTGCGGCTGAGTCTCTTCGTGAGAAATATCCTGAGAGAAAAATTGTGGTTGTGGATACGCTGTCTGCATCTGCAGGCTTTGGCCTGTTGCTGAATCTGACAGTGGAGAAGAAGAATGCCGGCGCGACTATTGAGGAGGCGGCAGCCTTTGCGGAGGAGCTTAAATACAAGCTTTGCCATTGGTTTACCGTAGATGACCTTGTTTACCTCAAAAGAGGCGGCAGAATCAGTCCTACAGTTGCTTTCGTGGGCAACGTTTTGGGTATAAAGCCCGTACTCCACATGGACAATGAAGGTCACCTTATCAATATGTTCAAGGTAAGGGGAAGAAAAACTTCCGTTGCGGCATTGGCCGACAAGTATGGCGAGCTTGCCGTGGATAAAGAAGGCGGCAAGGTATTTATTTCACACGGTGATTGCCTCAAAGACGCTGAAGAGCTTGCTAAAATACTTAAGGACAGATATAACGCCACTGTTGAGCTTATCACAAACGTTGGTACAGTTATCGGAGCGCATTCCGGCCCCGGCACCCTTGCATTGTTCTTTGTGGGAACAGAGCGTTAATTGCGGTGGCACAAAAGTCCGTTACTCTTTGCTATAATTATTTTAAGGAGAAAGTTGTCTGATGGCAAAAAAAGAAAGTACTGAGAAGACCAAAAATAAAAAAGAGAAAAAGACCAAGGGAAAGTCGAAGGGTCTTAAATATCTGGGCGGAATGTTGCTGACGAAGATGGCAATAGGCGGCGCGGCGCTTCTTCGCTCTCATGCGGAAGAGGTTAATAACCTTAACGTGTTTCCTGTGCCTGACGGAGATACCGGCGACAATATGCGTATGACCGTTGAAAGCGGAATTGCGGCCCTTGAGAATATTGATTCTGACGATCTGGCTGAGGTTATGAAGGTCTTGTCTCACGGTATGCTTTTAGGCGCAAGAGGTAATTCCGGCGTTATTTTGTCCCAGTTTTTTGCAGGAACTGCAAAGGGATTTGAAGGTGTGGATAAGGCAGACCCCGTTGCATTGGGTCGAGCTCTTGAAATGGGTGTAAAGCAGGCGTACACGTCCGTTATGACACCTACCGAGGGAACTATTCTCACCGTTGCCAGAGAGTCTGTTGAGTATGCTGTCAGCCGCATTACTCCCGAAAGCGATATAAGAACTTTTTTTGCGGACCTCGTAAAGGAAATGAAGGCCTCTCTTGAGAGAACCCCTGAAATACTTACGGTGCTTAAAGAAGCTGACGTAGTAGACAGCGGTGGCGCAGGCCTTTTGTACATAATGGACGGTTTTAACAGAGCTCTTAACGGAGAGGACGTTGAGGAGGCTGAGGCATTGCCGAAAGCTGAGAGTGGCGCGCCGAAAGCAACTGTGTCTGCTCCTGCCTTTGACGTGACTTCATTGGGACCGGATTTTGAAATGACTTACGGATATTGCACTGAAATGCTTATTCAGCTTCAGAATTCAAAGACAGACCCTGAGTTTTTTGACGTTGACGAGCTGAAGTCGTTTCTTTCAAAGATAGGCGATTCCGTGGTTGCCTTTAAGACTGACAGTATAGTGAAGCTTCACGTGCACACTTTGACTCCTGAGAAGGTTCTGGCGTATTGCCGTGAATTCGGTGAGTTTATTACGGTGAAGATTGAAAATATGTCATTGCAGCACAGCGCTGTTGTAGAGGAGGCAAAGGATCTTCCCGCGGCTGACCTTACACTGGCGGAAAATGACGATGAGGCTTTCAGCGGAGAGAGAAAACAGTACGGCGTGGTGGCTGTGTGTAACGGAGCAGGCTTTAAATCTATATATAAGGAGTTGGGAACCGACCGCATAGTAGAGGGCGGACAGACACAGAATCCTTCCACGAATGATTTTCTTGATGCATTTAAAAAGATAAATGCAGAGCACATTTTCGTGCTTCCTAATAACGGTAATATTTTTATGGCGGCACAGCAGGCGGCGGAGCTTTACGAAGAGGCAAAGGTACACGTTATCCCCAGTAAAAACGTAGGCGCAGGATATGTTTCTCTGGCTTCTGCAGATCTTAGCAATCCTGATGCAGACCTTGTGGAGAAGAGTTTTATCAGCGCCCTTGAAAACGTGGCGGCAGGATACGTCTCTCCTTCCATCCGCGATGCAGACATTAACGGTGTGCACGTAAATAACGGTGATACCATTGGTATTATCGGAAAAGAAATCGTTGTTTCAGAAAAGGAAAAGCTTGTGGCGGCGGTGAAGCTTGCAGAGCATCTGATGGCGGACACTGATAAATTTATGTTGTCGGTTTTCTGCGGCAAGGATACTACTATTGAGGAAAATGACCTGTTGCAGGCGCGTATTGAGGATGCTTGTCCCGGCGCAGAGGTTTACTTTATAGACGGAGGACAGGATATTTACCCCTACATTTTTGTGTCGGAGTAGGAAAGGTTAATCGGTTATGAGTATAAAGGCGGTTTTGTTTGATCTTGACGGAACGTTGCTTCCTATGGATATGGACAAGTTCGTGAAATTGTATTTTGGCGCTTTGGTGGAGAAATTTACCCCCTGCGGATATGAGGCTGAGGACTTTGTAAAGTCTGCATGGAAGGGCATCAATGCAATGCGGAATAATGACGGAAAAGTCATTAATGAAACTGTTTTCTGGAACGTGTTCTATGAAATTTACGGTGAGGAGAGAGTCAGAGGCCACCAAAGCGTGTTTGATGATTTCTACGAGAATGATTTTGACAAGGCAAAAGGCGGTTGCGGTTACGTACCCGAGGCTGCGGAGATAATAAAGTTTGTTAAGTCAAAGGGCTTGAAAGCGGTGCTTGCTACTAATCCTATTTTCCCTGCGGTTGCCACAAGGCGCCGTATGAGCTGGGCCGGACTTGACCACAATGATTTTGAATTGTACACCACTTATGAGAACTCCGGCTTTGCAAAGCCAAACCTTGATTATTACAGAGAGGTCATAGGAAAGCTTGGTCTTAAGGCCGAGGAGTGTCTTATGGTAGGAAATGACGTGTCAGAGGATATGGTGGCGGAAAAGCTTGGAATGAAGGTTTTTCTTCTGACGGATTGTCTGCTTAATAAGGACAATGAGGACATTTCAAAGTATCCTTCTGGAAGCTTTAAAGAATTGAAAGAATATATTGAAAAAATAATATAAAAAATCAGGCGGCCGAATTAACTTCGGTCGCCTTTTTGTATAACTGAATAGAAATTTATTGATTTTCGTCCTTCTTTTTCTTGGGAGAAAAAATCTTGTTTATCAATACCGTTGCCAGAATGATTATTGATATGATAATAAAAATTACAAGCATTCCAAGGCCCATGTATTTGAGCATTGACAAGAAGTTTGCAGGCTCAAAGGTTATTTTTGATGCAAGTGAAAAAATACTCATACAATTACCTCCTTAACCGAAAAAGTTCAATATGATTCCGCCTGCGATAACAGAGGCAATCTGTCCGGAAACGTTAACGCCGATTGAGTGCATAAGGAGGAAGTTCTGAGGATCCTCTTTAAGACCCATCTTGTGAACGATTCGTCCCGACATAGGGAATGCGGAAATTCCTGCTGCGCCGATCATGGGGTTGATCTTTTTCTTTGAGAAAAGATTGAGGAACTTTGCAAACAGAACGCCGCCTGCGGTGTCAACCACGAAGGCAATAAGTCCAAGCCCCAGAATGATAAGGGTGTCAATCTTTATGAACTGCTGTGCTGTCATGTTGAAAGCAACGGAAATTCCGAGGAAAATGGTGATAAGGTTTGCCAGCACTTTCTGGGCTGTTTCTGAAAGGGAGTCAAGAACGCCGCATTCACGGATAAGATTTCCGAACATAAGGAAGCCGATAAGCGCGGTTGCCTGAGGAACTATCGCAGAAACTACCACGGTAATGATAATAGGGAACATTATTCTGGTGAGCTTTGAAACGTTTTTTTGCTCGTAAGGCATTCTGATAAGTCTTTCCTTCTTCGTGGTAAGAAGCTTTATTACGGGGGGCTGAATGATAGGTACCAACGCCATATATGAGTATGCCGCCACGGTAATTGCTCCGATGTACCCTGAACCCAACGTGGTTGCTACTGCAATGGAGGTAGGACCGTCTGCTGCGCCGATAATTGCGATAGATGCCGCATCAAGCTCGGGGAAAAACATTCTTGCCATAGCGAGGGTAAAGAAAATACCAAACTGAGCTGCCGCGCCGAAAAGCATTAGCTTCGGGTTCGTAAGAAGGGGTCCGAAGTCAATCATTGCTCCGATTCCTATAAAAAGAAGCAGAGGGAAAAGCTCGTTTGCTATGCCGGCTTCGTAAAGCTCTTTGATAGGACCTACAAGAGCATCTGAATGGGGAATATTAACGAGAAGAGTACCAAAGCCCATAGGTAAGAGCAATGAGGGCTCCATCTCTTTTGCAATGGCAAGGTATATCAATAAGAAACCAATGGCTATCATGACAACCTGTTGCCACGTAAATTCTGACAAGTTTTTGTAAAGTATGTCCATTACGTATATGCCTCCTGATATTTTATATAACAAAACCATTAGAGTCTACCACAAATTATCTCCGGTTTCAATTGCAAAAATAACAAATGAGGCCTGAAAAGACCCCATTTGTAGTAATATTGTCTTAGGCAATACAAACTGCCAGCTTATCAAGCGGACAACCGTTTTCGTGCTTTTTACAGCAAGCGGCAGTGCATTTTTTATAGCATTCAAATTTTTGCTTTGCGGCATTTTCGTCGCCGTACACCTTCCAGCAGCCTACCATCTTGCAATTCTGAGCCTTGTTGTTGATAAAACCTTCCACGTCTTCCGGAGGGTAGCCCAGAAACAGACCTATCTCGTGAGGGAACTTCTCGCCTTTTTTCAGCTTGTTCATCAATTTTTTTATGCAAAGCTGAGGCTTTTCACAGTTGTAGCCCCTTTCGTTAAGAATTCTGCAGGCGACGTCATTGGCAAGGTCACAGGAGAGGGCAGATGGCCTGTATACGTATATCAACGAAGAATTTTTGCCTTTTCTGAGAGGCAGTACGCGAAGTCCTTTTTTCGTAAATATTCTGTTGTACTTACGGAGGCTTTCTTTCATCTCTGCATCGTCTTTAAATGGGCAGGAAAACATGTTGCCGGTTTTCAGTCCGGAAAGAGTAGGGGCGCATTGCTGTACCAAGAGCTTTTCATGCATAAAATCGACCTCCTTTTATATATGGCTTGTTTGCGTAGTGGTTAGCTTAGGCTAACTAAATGGTTTAAAATCTGAGATAGTTAGCGGTGACTAACCATCTCTTTAAGTATAGTACAATAATTTGCGTTAATTGTCAAGGGGGAATTGTGAAAGTAATTGACAAGTTTGTAAAATGTTATAAAATATTGACGTCGGTTATATTTTATACCGATTTGTTATTCGTAAATTAGTTATTATTAGTTATTATTCGTAAACTTTTAAGGAGACTTTATGAGCAATATTTCTGAAATGTATTCAAGTATGGTGTTTAACGACCAGGTGATGCGTGAGAAGTTACCGAAAGACGTATATAAATCGTTGCACAAGACCATTGAGGCAGGTCGGGATCTTGATATTACCGTTGCCAACGTGGTGGCAAATGCTATGAAGGATTGGGCCATTGAGAAAGGTGCGACCCATTATACCCATTGGTTCCAGCCTATGACCGGAATCACTGCGGAGAAGCATGACAGTTTTATTTCTCCTGTGGGTGACGGCACAGTTATTATGGAGTTTTCGGGAAAAGAACTTATAAAGGGCGAGCCTGATGCGTCAAGCTTTCCTTCCGGCGGTCTCAGGGCGACTTTTGAGGCCAGAGGATATACTGCCTGGGATCCTACGTCCTATGCTTTTGTGAAGGACGGCTCTCTTTATATTCCTACGGTGTTCTGCTCCTACGGCGGAGAGGCTCTTGACAAGAAAACGCCTCTTTTAAGGTCTGTTGAAACGATAAGTGAGCAGGCTCTGAGGATATTGAGATTGTTCGGAAACAGGACTGCAAGGCACGTTGTTACCACAGTCGGACCTGAACAGGAGTATTTCCTTATTGATAAGGGACTTTATGAAAAGAGGCCTGATCTCAGATATTGCGGCAGAACTCTTTTTGGCACAAAGCCACCCAAGGGACAGGAGATGGACGACCACTATTTCGGCGCTATAAAGCCCCGTGTGGCGGCATTTATGAAGGAGCTTGATGAAGAGCTGTGGAAGCTTGGTGTTCTTGCCAAAACAAAGCACAATGAGGCGGCGCCTGCGCAGCACGAGCTTGCCCCGGTATTTTCTACAACGAATATTGCCACTGACCACAACCAGCTTACTATGGAGGCTATGAAAACCATTGCCGCAAGACACGGCCTTGTCTGTCTTCTCCACGAAAAGCCTTTTGCAGGCGTTAACGGCAGCGGCAAGCACAATAACTGGTCACTTTCAACGGACACAGGGGAAAATCTTCTTGCTCCGGGGAAAAATCCTCAGGACAACGTTCAGTTCTTACTGTTCCTTTCTGCGGTTATCAAGGCTGTTGACGAATATCAGGATCTTCTGAGAGTTTCCGTTGCGACAGCGGGCAATGACCACCGTCTGGGGGCAAACGAAGCTCCTCCTGCCATTGTATCAATGTTTTTGGGCGATGAGCTTGAGGCGATTCTTGACTCCATTGAAAAGGGCAAGGAATACGGCGCTCACGAGAAAATCAAGATGGAGACCGGCGTTCACGTGCTTCCTACTTTTAACAAGGACACCACCGACAGAAACAGGACGTCTCCTTTTGCCTTTACGGGCAACAAGTTTGAATTCCGTATGCCAGGCTCCTCTGCATCGGTTTCCGGCGCAAATATTGCCATCAATACCGCTGTGGCTGAGGAATTGAAGCAATTTGCCGACGAGCTTGAAAGAGCAGAGGACAGGGAGCAGTTTGACGTTATCCTCAATGACATCATAAGACGCACTATTAAGAACCACAAGCGCATAATCTTTAACGGTGACGGCTACTCAGAGGCATGGGAGAAGGAGGCTGAAAGACGTGGGCTTTTCAATTTCAAGACTACGGTTGATGCGTTGCCTTCGTATATTTCCGAGAAGAATATCAGGCTTTTTACGGAGCACAGGGTATTTACTGCAGCGGAGGTTCACTCCCGCTATGAGATAAGGCTTGAGATATATTGCAAGACGCTTAATATTGAGGCGCTCACAATGATTGAAATGGCAAAGCGGGATATTCTTCCTGCGGTTACAGGCTATTCTAAGAAACTTGCTGACACGATAATTGCAAAGCGCGGTGTTTCTGCGGCGCTTGATTGTTCTGCAGAGCTTTCAATCCTTGAAAAGCTCTCAAGGGCAACCGGGGAAATGTATGTTACAATCAGTGAACTTGACAAGGCTGCAACCGCTGCCAAGGCGATTTCCGGCATTTACGACAGAGCAAAATATTACCGTGATACGGTGATTCCTGTGATGGAAAAACTTCGCGCTGTGGTAGACTCTGTTGAACCTGACGTGGAGTCCGGAGACTGGCCTTATCCGTCCTACGGCGAGCTATTGTACAAAGTATAAGAGGTTTAAATTAATTAATATAATAAATGTGAAAAGTTTAAAGGAACCCTCCTGCAACCGGAAACGGGCGCAGGAGGGTGTTTTGTATGTTGAGTTGCTACTTGATTTATTTGACACGGTCCGGGAAATATGTTAATGTAGTTTTATACAAGAATTATTTCTTGTAATCATTATTTTTATTGTGTCTTAGTTGTCATACAGATTTAGTTTTAGTCGCATTAATTGACATTCTTTTTGTTTCAGCACATAGTTATTGATTTGGAATTATTTTTGCAGAGGTATCGGCATGCTTGCGATGCTTTTGTATCTTGGTTTATTAATTTTACGGGTGGTGTTTGTTTGAAAATTGAAGAGTTGAAAAAGAAATCCGTAGCAGACCTTAAGCAATTGGCAGGGATGATGGGGATAAGCCTTAGCGGAAAGGAAAAAAAGGCCGATCTGGTGGCACTTATTACCGGTGCGCCGGGTGGAGATAAAACCGAGGAGAAAACGCCGGAGAAGCCTGTTAAGAAAGTGGCGAAAAAGGCAGGTTCTTCTGCTTCTGTAAAAAAGAAGAAAGGTGAAACGGAGCAGAAAAAAGCTTTGACTCCTACAGAAACGGAGCCTTCTGAAGAAGTTGCCTCGGACGTACAGAAAGACGTTGCAGAAGGCGCTGTATCTGAGGGCAAGGATAATCAGGAAGAGAAGCCTGTTGTGAAGACCGGCGAGTTCTTCGGCAGTGAGGTTGTCGGAATTCTTGAGATAATGGGAGAAGGCTACGGCTTTTTACGAACGGAGAATTTCTGTAGCAGTTCAAAGGACGTATTCGTGCCGCCCGTGCAGATAAAGCGCTTTGGGCTCAGAAACGGAGATTGTGTGAAGGGAAGGGCTAAACCTCAGAAGGACCATAATGCGTCCCATGCTCTTTTTTACATAACCGAAATCAATGGTATGACTCCGGATCAATGGGGCAGGAGAGTACATTTTGAACAGCTGGTGCCTGTGTATCCTGATTCAAAGTTTGTGTTGGAAACTGAAAAGAACGAGCTTTCCACCAGAATAATTGATTTTGTAGCTCCTATCGGAAGAGGTCAGCGTGGTCTTATTGTTTCACCGCCAAAGGCCGGAAAAACGGTGCTGCTGAAAAAGATTGCCAATAGCATTACCGCAAATTATCCTGAAGTGGAGCTTATCGTGCTTCTCATTGACGAGCGTCCTGAAGAGGTTACAGACATGAAGGAATCTGTGAAGGGCACTGTGGTGTCTTCTACCTTTGATGAACTGCCTGAAAGGCATATAAAGGTGTCGGAGCTTGTGCTTGAAAGAGCGCAGAGACTTGTGGAATCAGGGAAAGACGTTGTTATTCTTATGGATAGCCTTACGAGGCTTGCAAGGGCTTATAATCTTACGATACCCCCTACGGGAAGGTCTCTTTCCGGCGGTCTTGATCCCGGTGCGCTTCATAAACCAAAGAAATTTTTTGGCGCTGCGAGAAATATAAGAGGCGGCGGAAGTCTTACTATCGTGGCTACGGCCCTTGTGGAAACGGGCAGCAGGCTTGACGACGTTATTTTCGAGGAGTTTAAGGGTACGGGAAATATGGAGCTTCGCCTTGACAGGAATCTTTCAGAGAAGAGAATTTTCCCTGCTATTGACATTTCAAAGTCGGGCACGAGAAAAGAAGAGCTGCTTCTTAATGAGAAGGAGCTCAATGCAATTTATGCGCTGAGAAAAGCTATATCAAATATCGGAGCGGCAGAGGCGGCTGATATGATAATAGAAAAACTTTCAAAG
This sequence comes from Clostridia bacterium, assembly GCA_017625675.1. Classification (GTDB taxonomy): domain Bacteria; phylum Bacillota; class Clostridia; order UBA1212; family UBA1212; genus RGIG8523. The sequence goes on from JAGAKK010000024.1 coordinate 30,032, forward strand.
AGCAAGGACAATGAATCTTTTATTGCAAGCCTTAAAATTGATTGAGAAAATAGAAATTTTCAGCGTAGTTTGAAAAAACATAGAAATTTTCATCATAAACCTGAGAAAAAAATAAATTTTGCTATTGCGTATTTGAAAATTATGGTGTATAATGATAGCCGTTGCTCGTGTGAGCATCAAGATTTTGGCTTTTTAAAGGAAGGTGACAAGAATGAAAGAAGGACTCCATCCTAAGTTTGAGGAGACTACAGCAAAGTGTGCTTGCGGCGAAACTTTTACCACATTATCAACAAAGGGACCTCTCAATGTTGAAATTTGTTCTAAGTGCCATCCTTTTTACGCAGGCAAGCAGAAATTGGTTGATACAGGCGGACGCGTAGATAAGTTTAAGAAGAGATACGGTCTTTGATTCGTTGAACAACTGTAAGTACAGAGGGCCTGCTCTTTTTGCAGGCTTTTTTTCTGTTTTTGTATTGAAAATACTGTCGCAGAGCGGTTTTGACCGACAATGCGATTTTGTCTGTTATTAGGAGGTTTTTGCCATGAACGCAAAGTTCGAGGTTGTAGAAAAGAATTTAGTAAAAATTACTGTTGAGGTTGAGCCTGAAAAGTTTGAGGCAGGCCTTAAGAAATCATTTGAGCGTAATAAGAAGAAGTTCAAAGTTAAAGGATTCCGTGACGGAAAGGCTCCCAGAAAGATGGTTGAGCAGATCTACGGTATCGGTGTTCTTTATGATGACGCTTTCTATTATGTTCTTCCTGCAGAGTATGACGAGGCAGTTAAGGAGCTGGGAATTGAGCCCGTTGACGAGCCCAAGTTTGATATTACAGAGGTTGAAGGAAATTCAAAGCTCACGTTTACTGCAGAAGTTTACGTAAAGCCTGAGGTTACTCTCGGCCAGTATAAGGGTCTTGAGCTTAAGAAAATTGACACCACGGTTTCTGACGAGGACGTTGAGAATGAGCTTAAGCGTCTTGCTGCAGAGGACTACAGAATGGTTGCAGTTGAGGACAGACCTGCTCAGCTTGGCGACACTGTAGACATTGATTATGCAGGATACCTTGATGGTGTTGCTTTTGAGGGCGGCACTGCTGAGAATTATTCTCTTGAGCTCGGTTCAGGCCAGTTTATCCCCGGATTTGAGGATCAGCTCGTTGGTTCTGCTGCAGGCGATGAGGTTAAGGTTAACGTTACGTTCCCTGAGGAATATCACGCAGAGAACCTTGCAGGAAAGCCTGTTGTATTTGAAGTAAAGGTTCATGCAGTTAAGACAAAAGAGATTCCTGAGATCAATGATGATTTTGCTGCAGAGAAGAGCAACTTTGATACTCTTGACGAGTACAAGGCTGACATCAAGGCTAAACTTGCTGAGAACAGAGAGAAGAGCGCTAAGGTTACTACTGAAAACGAGGCTGTTGATAAGGCTGTTGCCAATGCAGAGATGGATGTGCCTGAGTGCATGATCGAGCGTCGCATTGACAGTCAGGTAAGACGTTACGAGCAGATGCTTGCACAGAATGGTATTCCTTTTGACAAGTACCTTGAGATGACAGGCTCTGACATTCAGACCATGAGAGATCAGCTCCGTCCTGAGTGCGAGAAGAGCGTTAAGGCTGTTCTTGTTCTTGAGGCAATTGTTAAGGCTGAAGGCATCAAGGCTACTGACGAGCAGATTGATGAGAAGATCAACGAGATGGCAGCTCAGTACGGCGCTAAGCCTGAAGATTTCGCAAAGCAGATCAATGATGTTGACCGTCAGTATATCGGTGAAGATCTTGCTATCGAGCTTGCTGCAAAGCTTCTTGTTGAGACAGCGGTATACGTTGACTGATTTTTTGTAAAACATAATTGAAATTGTAGTTGATATGCGGTATTATTCGTATTGGGGGTTGTTTTATTAACGCTTTTGAACGGGGAATACCGCATTGCTCTTATAAGGGCTTTGAAATTGAAAATAATTTATTAATAAAATATAAATCAAACATTAAGATTATTATTAGGAGGATGTAAAATGGCATTGGTTCCTTATGTTGTTGAACAGACAAGCGGAGGCGGAGAGAGATCCTATGATATTTTTTCCCGTCTTTTAAATGACAGAATTATAGTATTGAGCGACGAGGTGAATGATACTACTGCCAGCCTTATCGTTGCGCAGCTTCTTTACCTTGAAAATGCAAATCCGGGAAAGGATATCCAGTTTTATATAAACAGCCCCGGAGGCAGTGTTTCAGCAGGTCTTGCGATCTATGACACTATGAAATTTATCAAGTGCGATGTTTCTACCATCTGCATAGGAAGGGCTGCAAGTATGGGCGCGTTTCTCCTTTCGTCAGGAACAAAGGGAAAAAGACTCGCTCTGCCAAACAGTGAGATTATGATTCACCAGCCTTTGGGCGGTACCAGAGGTCAGGCTACTGATATTATGATTGCTACTGAGCACATTCTGAGCCTTAAAAAGACTTTGAATGAAATATTAAGTGAGAATACAGGCAAACCTTACGATATTATTGCCAGAGATACAGACAGAGATTTTTATATGACAGCACAAGAAGCCTGTGAATACGGTCTTGTAGACCACGTTGTGACCCACAGAGCATAATTCTCTGGGAGTTCATTCGTTTGAAATTTAACGGAAAGGAAAGGCTGTTTTATGAGTGATAAAGGACAGGTACACTGTTCATTTTGCGGAAAAAAAGAGAGTATGGTAAAAAAGCTTATTGCAGGTCCGGGTGTTTGCATCTGTGACGACTGTGTAGAGCTTTGCTGGGATCTTTTGTATGAGGATACAGATTCCGATTACGAGGGAGAGGGTCCATTGAAGGCGGAAAAGTCTTCTGAAATGAAGCTTTTGAAGCCTGTTGAAATTAAAAAGAAGCTTGATGAGTACGTAGTGGGACAGGATGCTGCGAAAAAAGCGTTGGCAGTGGCTGTGTATAACCATTATAAGAGAATTAACGACAATGCTGAGAAAAATGCAAAGTCTACGAATTCTAAGAAGAATGCCCAGAAGGAGGCAGAACCTAAAAACGTCAGACCCTTTGATGAGGCAGAGCTTGCGAAAAGCAACGTTCTTCTTATTGGTCCAACCGGCGTGGGAAAAACTTATCTTGCCCAGACTTTGGCGCGAATTCTCAACGTGCCATTTGCTATTGCAGATGCCACTTCTCTTACAGAGGCAGGCTACGTAGGCGAAGACGTTGAAAATATTCTTCTCAGACTTATACAGGCTGCTGATGATGATATTAAATTGGCTGAAAAAGGCATTATTTTCGTGGACGAAATCGATAAGATATCCCGCCGCGGAGACAATCCCTCCATTACCAGAGACGTAAGCGGAGAGGGTGTTCAGCAGGCGTTGCTTAAAATTCTTGAGGGAACTGTTGCTTCCGTACCTCCTCAGGGCGGTCGTAAACATCCTCATCAGGAGTATCTCCAGATAGATACTACGAATATATTGTTTATTTGTTCGGGAGCTTTTGACGGTCTGCCTAAGATTATTGAAAACAGATTGGGAAAGAGCACCATCGGTTTTTCCGGAAAACTTATTGAGGAAAATGACCTTGACACAAATGCGCTGCTCTCGAAAGTGGAGCCTCAGGACCTTTTGAAATTCGGTCTGATTCCGGAGTTCATAGGAAGAGTGCCTACTTTGGTTACGCTTGATGCACTTGACGTCAATGCTTTGGTAAGCATTCTGACTACACCGAAAAATGCTCTTGTAAAACAATATCAGAAGCTTTTGTCTCTGGATAACGTAGAGCTTGAGTTTGAGCCTGAGGCAGTTGAGGCAATAGCAAAGCTTGCTATGGAGAGAAAAACCGGTGCAAGAGGACTTCGCGCCATTGTTGAAAATGCTATGGCAGACGTTATGTTTACCGTGCCTTCTGAAAAGAACGTAGTTAAATGTATCGTTACAAAAGAAACAATTACAGAGAAAAAGAGTCCTGTGCTTATCTACGCAGATGAGACTAAAACTAAGAATAAAAAAATGCCTGAGGAGTTTGGAGCATAATGGATTACGTTTACGCGCTTATTTTGGGGATAGTCCAGGGTTTAACGGAATTTTTGCCTGTCAGCAGTTCTGGTCACCTGATATTGTTTAAGCATTTATTTGGAATGGATACGGCTCGTTTTGATCTTTCTTTTGACATTGCCGTGCACGTGGCCACCCTTATTGCCGTATGTGTGGTTTTCAGAAAAAAAATCTGGGCGCTTTTGAAAAAGCCTTTTCAGAAGTACACGTATATGCTTGTAATCGCCACGATTCCTGCGGTGATTGTGGGACTTTTGTTTGATGACTTTATCGACGGAATATCTCAAAGCGGCGGCTTTTTAGGAATTGCGTTTCTTATTACTGCGGCGGTGCTTCTTATTGCAGAAAAGTGCGGAAAAAGAAGTAAAGGGGACGAGGATATAGGTCCCGGAGAGGCTGCTGTAATAGGAATTGCTCAGGGCATTGCCGTTATGCCGGGTATCTCACGTTCGGGAAGTACTCTGGCGGCAGGTATGCTCACAGGACTGAAAAAGGAAACGGCAATGGACTTTTCTTTTATTATGTCTATTCCGGTAATTCTCGGCTCTGCTGTTCTGGGCGTGAAGGATATAGTTGAAAATCCTGTAAAGCCCGATTTTCTTGTTCTTCTTATAGGTATGGTGGCTGCCGGATTGTCAGGCTATTTTGCAATAAAATTCATGCTGGACTTCTTTAAAAAGCACAGTCTTGTGTGGTTCTCGGTATATGTTGCGGCTGCAGGCATTTTTGTTCTTGTTGATCAATTGTTTATACATAATTTTTTTGATACCTTCCTTTTAGGGTAATGCTTCTTGATATTTAGAGCAAGGTGTGTTATTATAGAGGTGTAACGCAATAGTTATAGTTATTTTACAATAACAGAAGGAGTAGAATATGAGTAAAAGAGTTTTTACGTCTGAGTCAGTTACAGAGGGACATCCCGATAAAGTTTGTGACCAGATTTCCGATAGTATACTTGATGCGATTCTTGCGCAGGATAAGATGGCTCGTGTAGCTTGTGAGGTTACAGTTGCTACAGGACAGATTCTTATTATGGGAGAGATTACTACTACTGCGGTGGTAGATTATGCGGCGATTGCCAGAGAGACCGTGAAAAAGATCGGTTATACAAGCTCTGAAATGGGATTTGATGCAGATACATGTTCCGTGCTTAATTGCTTGCATGCTCAGTCTCCTGATATTGCCATGGGTGTTGACCTTGACGGCGCAGGCGACCAGGGAATGATGTTCGGATATGCTTCTGATGAAACTGCTGCTACAGGAGAGTATATGCCTTTGCCTATTTCTCTTGCGCATAAGCTTTGCAGAAGACTTGCAGAAGTAAGAAAGACAGGTGTTTTGCCTTACCTGAGACCTGACGGAAAGAGCCAGGTGACCGTAGAATATAATGAAGAGGGACATCCCGTACGTGTGGATGCAGTGGTAGTTTCCACTCAGCATTCTGCAGACGTTACCACGGAACAGCTCAGAGAGGATATTGAGAAGTATGTTATCAGAGAAGTAATTCCTTTCGGAATGATGGATGATAATACAAGTATCTTTATCAATCCTACAGGAAGATTTGTTATCGGTGGTCCTTACGGAGATTCCGGTCTTACAGGAAGAAAAATTATCGTAGATACATACGGTGGTACAGGTCGTCACGGCGGCGGTGCTTTTTCCGGAAAGGATCCTACGAAGGTTGACAGAAGTGCTGCATATATGGCCAGATACATTGCGAAGAATATCGTAGCGGCGAAGCTTGCAGAGCGTTGCGAGATCCAGCTTGCTTATGCTATCGGTGTTCCGCATCCTGTTTCATTGCGTGTTGACACTTTCGGAACAGAGAAGGTTGCTGTGAGCGCTATTGAAAAGGCTGTGACTGAGCATTTTGATATGTCACCTAAGGGCATCATTGAAAAGTTTAATCTCAGAAGTCCTATTTTTGCACAGACTGCAGCTTACGGACACTTTGGCAGAACAGACGTTGAGCTTCCCTGGGAGAAGCTTGATATGGCTGATACTCTTGCAAAGGCTGTTGCAGAAGCATAATAATTACGAATAACTAAGATGCCGCCGTTACTTATTCCTGAACAAGGTGTTTCGGCGGTATTTTTATAGTGAGGAGGGATGCAAATGTCAAATATACTTGATTATTTGAAATGGAGAGGCGATATCAGTTTTTTGAGCTCGTCTTTTAATGCTGTTGACGCTTTGCTTTTCTCCGTAATATCACATATTGATTTTGGCGGCATTGTTCCGTCAACCCCTGATAAAAGTATTTCATTGGCGGATGCGGCTGACGTTTTTTTTAAGAAGAATCACGGAACGCCGGAGCCTTTGGGCGCAATTGTTCCTGATGCGGTTTTTGATGCTCTTGAATTGATGATGAAGTCGGAGCGGTTTAAAAGTGCGGAGCTTACGTTTTATGCGGATCGTTTTAATTCAGAAAAGGAACAACAGTTTTCTGCAATTACAGTGATTTTGCCGGAGAAGCAGGGTGTATATATCGCATTCAGAGGGACCGATGACACCCTTATAGGCTGGAAAGAGGACTTTAACATGAGTTTCATGAAAATTGTTCCCTCTCAGATTGAGGCTGTAAGGTACGTTGAAAAAGCGGCGGAAGCATTGAATCCTGAGAAAATATACGTCGGAGGGCACAGCAAGGGTGGCAATCTTGCGGCTTTTGGAGGGGTTTTTTGTAATAAGTCCGTAGCAGGTCGTATTGAAAAAATATTCTGCAGTGACTCTCCCGGTTTTTCCAAGGAAGTAGCCTCCGCTGAGAAATTTATAAATTCCGGGGGGAAGATAATAAGATTGCTCCCTGAAATGAGTATTGTAGGGATGCTCCTTGAAAATCCCACAACTGAACTGGTGGTAAAGAGTACGGCGAAAGGCGTGTTTCAGCACGATCCATTTTCCTGGGAGGTTTTAGGAAACGATTTTGTGTACACAGAGAAAATATCGGAAGGCAGCATCGTAATAAAAAATACTATTGATAAATGGCTTGCAGGCTGTTCTGCGGAACAACTTTCGGGGATTGTAAATTCTCTGTACGTGTTTTTGTCATTAACGGAGTCATCCACCTTGACGGAGCTGAATAATAACAGAAGCAAGTTGCTTAAAAGTATGAAAAATATGTCGGCTGAGACTAAAAGAAGTATTTTGCAGCTGGTAAAACTTATGACAAACGCAGAGGGGAATAGGTTAAAGAATGACATTAAGAAAAAATTTACAAAGGGAGGCGCGGAGTGAAAGGTAAGATTCGCATAGGAATTATATCTTCAGCCAGAGAAGAAGTTGGTTCTGCACTGGTCAGATACTTCAGAAAATATATGCCCCAATTTGACGCGGCTTTTGAGTGGGGAACTGATGATGGGGGCGACCTTGAAAAAGTGTCCTCGAAGCTTGTGAGTACAAAGTCCGATGTTCTTATTCTAAGCTCAAAGGCAGAAAATATCTGGAGAAATATAGAAAAGCTCAGGAAAAATCCTTTGTTCAACCTGAAAATCGTTTTGCTGGCAGATGACACTACCGCGGATGAGGTGACAAGCCTTTCTGCCCTTGCGGATACGGTTTTCTTTAAGCATGATGACTACGTTGTTTTGTGCGCGAAGATTGAACAGTTATGTGACAAGGATTTTTTTCGTGACAAGGAGCGGATTGCAACACGGTTGGAGCTTGTTGCCGAGGACGTATTGACGGAGTGCTTTTTTAAAAGAACGTCATCCGGTTGTGCATATTTTAAAAGCGCAATGGTTCTGTGCTGCTATAATTCTGAGTACATGGAATTTCTTTCGGCGCTATATTATGCCGTGGAGCACGATCTGAGTGCTGCTTCCGAGAAAACTGTTGAGAAGTGTATGAGAAGTGCCGTTCATCAGGCGGAAAAGAAATATCTGGAGTATAAGGAAAACGGCGAGAGCCGGGCGTCTTTGTCTTTTGTTAATACAGCACTTTGTGACCTTATTTTTGATAATAATAAAGTTACGGTGGGAAAGGTTTTGCCTATCCTTGTGGATGAACTGATGAAAAGAATTGAAGGGAAACGCGTTAATGATGAAAATAGTTGTGCTTGATGCGGCTACGTTGGGAGAGGACCTTGACCTTTCGGAGCTTGCTCTTTTGGGTGAGGCTGTGATATATAAGAAAACAGAGCCGGAAGAGGTGGCAGAAAGACTGGCAGATTGTGACGTGGTCATATTAAACAAGGTTAAATTGTGGGAAGATAATTTAAAAGCGGCCGGAAATCTTAAATTGATATGCGTTGCGGCTACAGGCTTTGATAATATTGATACAGCATATTGCAGAAGCCGGGGTATTACCGTGTGCAACGTGGCGGGTTATTCCACAGACAGCGTGGCTCAGGTTACGGTGGCAACAGTCCTTGAACTTACCACGCATATCAGAGAGTACAACAAGAGTGTTACCGACGGAGAATACACCCGGAGCGGTGTGCAAAATAGACTGGTGCCTGTGTACCACGAGATAGCAGGGAAGACCTGGGGCGTAGTGGGCTGCGGCAATATAGGACGAAAAGTGTGTGAGATTGCGTCGGCCTTTGGATGCAACGTTATCGTGAACAAGAGGACTCCTATTGAAAATTATCAATGCGTTTCTTTGGAGGCGCTTTGCAAGACGGCAGATATTATCACCGTGCATACTCCTTTAAATGATTCTACAAGGGGGCTTATCGGAAAAGAAGAGCTTGAGCTGATGAAGGCTGATGTTGTGCTCGTTAATGAGGCTCGTGGCGCAGTTCTTGATGAAAAGGCTGTTTGTGAGGCGGTGAAGAAGGGCGTTATCGGGGCTTTTGGTTGTGACGTGTATTCTGTGGAGCCTTTGCCTGAAAATCATCCTTATCAGGAAATTAAGCATTTGCCAAACGTGTGTCTTACACCTCACATGGCCTGGGGTGCTTATGAGGCCAGAAGGAGATGCCTTTCCGAGATTATTAAGAATATTAAGGCTTTTTTTGAAGGAAACAGCAGAAACGTAGTTAATTGAATTTTTAGTGATAAATTATTGCTTTTTTTAAGGTTAGAAATGTATTATAGTAGTCGGAACAGTGAATTTTGCGGAGGTTTTGTATGAATGTTCTTATAAAAAAGTATTATCGTAATTTTGCGGCGTTGACTTTAGCTTTGGTTTCCTTGCTTTGCTTGTGCGCTTGCGAGGATGGTGACGTCTTATCCGGCGATGGCGCGTCTCAGCCTACAGCCTCATCTACTGATAGTGCGTCGAAAGACCCCAATGCCACACTTCCTAACGTTCAGGCATCGGACAATTTTTCTGATTTTGACACGACTATTGCCTATGACAGCGCTACTGCTACGAAGATAACCCTTTCGGACGGCGCGTCAAAGGCTGAGGGTGATGGCGTGGTAATAAGCGGTGACGTGATTACTGTTAATCGTCCCGGAACTTATATTGTAAGCGGCTCTCTTTCTGATGGTAGAATTGTGGTGACAGTTGAGAAGGTTGAAAAGGTGCAGTTGGTTCTTGCAGGCGTTAACGTAAAAAACAGCAAGTCAGCTCCGCTTTACATAACTTCTGCTGACAAGGTGTCTCTCACGTTGGCAGAGGGCAGCGAAAATGTTTTTGAGGACGCAAGATATTATGATACTGAGAGTGTTTCCTCAGGTGTCAATGCCTGCATTTTCAGCAAGGACGACCTTACCATAAACGGCTACGGAAAACTCACTGTAAAAGGCAATTATAACAACGGAATAGGCACTTCAAACGACCTTAAGATAGTAAGCGGAAGCGTTGATGTTGTTGCGGCAAATAACGGTCTTAAGGGCAAGGACAGCGTGCTTATTAACAGCGGAGACGTAAACGTGGAGGCAGGGAAGGACGGCCTCAAATCTGATGAGACTGATGATCCGCTGAAGGGCCTTGTTTGCATTGAAGGCGGCAACGTGAATATTAAATCCGTTGACGATGCCATTCAGGCTGAAAACAGTATAATTATCACCGGAGGCACGGTGACCACGCAGGCGGAGGGAAAATCATATAATTGCAAGAATCTTGACGGCACTGTCACCATAAGTGACGGATGCCTTGTTGAGAAATAATTCGCATATTAAAGTAATTGAATTTTTAAAAACACGGAGCAGTTTCTTAGGGAAACTGCTCCGCGTTTTTTGTCAGAAATGAGTCAGTGACCTGCTCCCTGACTCAAAATTAATGCAAAAAATGAGTCAGGGGGCAGGTCACTGACTCATTGGGCAGAAGGGTCAAATTGTATGATTTTTTATTGGGAAAGATATTGACTGAGGGCAAAAAATTGTGTTATGAATGACTTGTCAGGAGGTTATTTATGAGTAAAAAAGGATATGAAAAAATTAAAATCGGAAACAGAGAGGCCGTAAAGGGGTTGGGCTCTTTCCCGCTCAGACCTGTAGGAGATCTTAAAAAGTTGGTATGCGGAGCTGCTGAGAGATACGGAGAGAAAACTGCTTTTAAATACAA
>JAGAKK010000025.1 GCA_017625675.1 Clostridia bacterium
ATATACGTCAAAGGTAGAGTTTGAGGGTACTTCAGTAAATCTTAAGTAGTTTTCGAGTTATTTGGTTTTGAGGGTTCGGGAAAAATGAATAATATCCGGTGATAATGATGAAGAGGAAACACCTGTTCCCATGCCGAACACAGCAGTTAAGCTCTTTAATGCAGACGATATTTAGTTGGAGACGACTTGTGAAAATATGTAGTTGCCGGGTACTAATTGAGACGGATTCCGTAAGGAATCCGTTTTTTTATGTGATTATTTGTGTTTGATATTTTGTCTTGACATTTTTCTGAAATCTGTTATCATTAGACCGTTTTGCGTTTGTTTGCAAAACGGTCTTTATTTTGTCAAAACTTGACTTTATTTGTCAAAACCTGACAGTAAATCAGTAAAAAAGTAAAACAGTAAATCAATATATTAATATATCAATAGATCAGTGAGGGGAAACCAAGTGAGAATTGCAGGAAGACCGCCGGTTGGTCATGGACATAGAAGAAATAGCGTTTTGGTGGGTGCGGCCCATGTTGGAAGATTTGTTTCTGATTTTATAAAGAAGAATACTGTGCTTTGTATTGCCTTCGTTGCGGCATTGGTGACTTCCGTTATCGTGAAGCCTGATGCGTCGGAATGTGTTTCTTATATTGATTTCAAAACTATTTCTTGCCTTTTTGCAACCTTGGCGGTGGTTTGCGCTCTTAAAAATATTGGCTTTTTTACCAAGGTTTCACACGTTATCATTGAAAAGACGGGAAACCTGAGACTTGGGGCTGCGGCTGTAATTTTTATAACTTATTTTGGATCGATGCTTATTGCCAATGATATGGCTCTTCTGACGTTTTTGCCCTTGGGGTATATTGTTCTTAAAGAAACACACAATGAAAAATATATGGCATTCGTCTTTGTTATGCAAAATATTGCCGCAAATCTCGGAGGAATGCTGACTCCTTTCGGAAATCCTCAGAACCTTTATCTTTACTCAAAATTCAATATTTCTACAGGTGAATTTTTTCTGATAATGCTCAGACCTTTTGTTATTGCCACTGTGCTGATAGGCGTATGTTGTCTTTTGGTGAAGTCGGAGCCTATGAAGCTTGACGTTAACGATGGAAAGAAATTGCCGGGGAAGAGAACCGCAATATATATCGTTTTGTTTGTGCTTTCTATTGCAATTGTATTCAGAGTGGTTCATTATGTGCTTGGTCTTGCGGTTATACTTGCGGCAATGCTGTTTTTAGACCGTTCAGCCCTTAAAAAAGTTGATTATCCCTTGCTCCTGACCTTCGTATGCTTTTTTATATTTGCGGGAAATATGAGCCGTATAGGCGTCGTTAACGACGTGATGTCATGGCTTATGGAGAAAAATACCTTGCTTTTTTCTGCATTGTCCTGTCAGGTGATTTCAAACGTTCCCAGTGCTGTGTTGCTGTCTCAGTTTACCGGCAATTATGCGGAGCTGTTGTTGGGCGTGAATATCGGCGGTGCTGGAACTTTGATTGCCTCTCTTGCCAGCCTTATTACATTTCGTGAATATTCGTCACATAATCCTCAGAAAGTTAAAAGTTATATTGGAATTTTCAGCGCATTAAACTTTGGTTTCCTGTTTTTGCTTCTTGCGGTTGAAATGATCTTCTGAAAATGTTAAAATATTCCCAGAGACATTATCGGGGAGATGAGACGTTTTTATGAATGACAGTTGCGAGATGTTTGTGAAAGGACCTAAAAATCGTAAAACGCCTTTGATTTTCATTGGCGTGTTCGTGGGGTGTCTTGTTCTTGCTTTTGTGACAATAGGACTTATGGGGCCTGCAGGACTTCTGTTTTCCATGCTTATTGCCCTTGGCGGCGCATATCTTTGTGTGAAAATCAACAGCCTTTACAGGATTGAATATGAATATTCCGTTGCGGCAGGGCAGCTGTCCTTTTCTATGATAAGAAATCAGACTGTCAGGAAAACCTTGGCGGTGTGCGATACAAAGGAGATTGCTTCCTTTGGAAATGCATCGTGGCAGGAAGCCTTTGAAGCTTGCCGTGAGAAGGTTGTGGGAAATGAACAGCGACTTTTGTGTATCGGTGAAGGTCAGGAAAACGTTTATTATATCGTATCAAGAGGCAATGACGGAAAGACTTACAGAGTTTATTTTGCCCCTAATGAAAAAATGCTTGGAATATTGGGAAGTCAGAGCCTTGAGGTAAAACGTTGGAGTATGAAAAACGGAGGCTTTGGAGTATGAATATAAAAATTACTGATTTTAAATATCTTTTTGACGGAAATGATGCAACACTTGCGGTACAGGAGGCTGTAAGGCTTTGCGGTGAAAACCCGGGGGCGACTCTTGATCTCTGCGGAGAGACCTTGCATTTTTATGGGAAATATGCCTTTGAAAAAGAATATTACGTATCAAATAACGATTACAGTAAAAAATCAATTATCTTTCCGCTGCTTAATATGAAAGATATTACCGTTGACGGAAAGGGAGCGGAGCTTCTTTTTCACGGAGAGGTTGTTCCTTTTGTAATTGACGGCAGTGAAAATGTAGTTTTAAAGGATTTCAAGGTGGATTATCCTCAGCCTTTTTTCTTTCAGGCTGATATTGTTGAGGCCGGCGATAATTATATTGAAGTTGAGTTTGACACGAAAGAGTTTAATCTTCGCGTAAAAGACCGTGAAATGGTTTTCTTCAGCCCTGAGGATAAGTGGGAGATAACCCTTGACAAGGTGCTTGTAACTGAATTTGACAGCGATAAGGTTGCTCCTTCTGCATATATTCCTCCGTATTTTATTTATTTGCCTGAGAAAAGTGACGGCTCATTTCTGGAGCCAATGTATCGCTTTATTACCGCCTATCAGCTTTCTGATAATAAAATTCGCTTTGAGGGTGAATTCGGACATCATCATATTGCCGGAAATAAACTTGTTTGCACTTTAGGACTTGGCAGAAAGTGTCCCGGAATATTCGGAACACGCTCCAAGGATATCGTTATAAAAGACGTAACTCTTTATCAGACGGCGGCAATGGGTGTCATTTGCCAGCTTTGTGAAAACGTAACCTTAGAGGGCGTTAAGGCAATGCCCCGTGAAGGCTCAGGTCGTTTCTTGTCAGTGTCTGCGGATGCTACGCATTTTGTGAACTGCTGGGGCACCGTGCGTTATGAGGGGTGTAAATTCGTAAATATGCTTGATGACGCAGGAAACATTCACGGCATTTACACGAAGTTTGTTCGGAAAACAGGGGAGCGTTCTGTTCTTCTGACCTTTGGCCACTATCAGCAAAGAGGTCTCAATCTTTATGATGAAGGGGACGTTGTGCATATTGCAGATAATAGAGATATGACATTTGTTGCAAAGCTTACCGTGAAAAAGTCCTACCTTATATCAGGAGATTTCGTTCAGGTTGAGTTTTATGAGGAGCTTCCGGAACTTCTTGAAGGTTTCGTTGTTGAAAATCGTACTAAGATGCCTGAACTTTACATAAACGGCTGTGAAAGCGGCTACAACCGCCCCAGAGGCTTTTTGCCCACCACCTGGAAGAAAACAGTCATTACGAATAACGTGTTCTATAATATGGTTTTCGGACTTCATTTTGCAGGAGACAGCAACGACTGGTTTGAGTCAGGCCCCGTTAACGACGTTCTTATAAAGGGCAATAAGTTTAAAAATGCGGCATACGCAGGTGGCGCTGCTATTCAGATCGATCCCCACGTGTTAAGCGGAAAAACTCCTTACCACCGGAATATCGTTATTGAGGACAATGAGTTTGAAATGCACGAGGAGCGCTTCCTTTACGCAAGATTTGTGGAGGGGCTTGTTTTCAGAAACAATACTTTTATAGAAAATCCTGAACTGCCTGCCCAGGATAAAATAGGGGAAAATGGTATAGATGTAGATGATACATGTGTAAACTGTGTGATTGAGGATGTGTTATGAAGAAAAACGTTGTTAGATATCTTTGTATTCTTCTGGCAATCGGCGTTTGTATCTTTGGGGTTGTTTCTTATGTCGAGAAAATAATATCGGAGCGAAGGCCGGAACCTGATCCGTATGAACCACCGGCTTTCAGGGTTTCGGGAAAAGTTTCTGTTCTCCATCAAAAAGCAGACACAGAGGCTGAAAAAAAGGCCGTTAAAGCTTGGGTTGAAAATTTTGAAGAGAAATATCCGGATGTACAAGTGGAAGTTGATACCACTGTTTTAAGTGATGAAGAGGTGGAGGCTCGTCTTGCCAGCGGGTCTATGGCAGACGTGTTTTATGTTGAAAGTGATGAGGTGTATGAAATACAAGAAAAGTTTTATCTTTTGATGCCTTTTGACTTTTATGCAGAAACGATGGGGATTAATTTAAACGCTGTTTCGCCGGCCACATTGGCTATGGGACGCTATAAGGGCAGAACCTATGTGGTAATGACCGACTATGACAGGCGCGTACTTGTGTATAATAAAACCCTTCTTAATAAAGTTTCCGGTGTTTCTGACCCCGCTTTGGAGGCTCAGAATGATAACTGGACCTGGGATGTTTTTAAAGAATATTGTGAGAAGGCTACTATGAGAGAAAACGACAACGCAACGCAAGCGGGAGCAAGTCTGCATTTCGGGCATCCTGCTGTATGGCTCTGTTTTGCAGAAGGTTTTGGCGGCAGATGGTATGATAACTCTGAAATATTTTTTTCTGAAAGTCAAGAGACGATACAGGGATTGAACACAATGGTAGATTTTGTGAAATCCGGAAATGCCGTGCCTACTTTTAACGATGATGTTTCATCTGTCCTGGAAGGCGTTTTTTGTGACGTTAATGCATCACAGATAATTGATGCAGGAAAGGTTTATGAAAATGCCGGATATGATTGGAACGTGGTGTCGTTTCCGAAATTTGAATCTCACAGAAGTTACGTGACGTCTTCGGGTGGCTTTGGGGTATATAGACGCAATAATAATCCCGATGCGGCAGCTGCTTTATGCCTGTCCCTTTGTACCACAGAAGGGGCAAGGGCTTACAATTCCGGACAAGAGTTCTGTGTCCCTGCTGTTCAGGCCTTGCAAAACGAGGATTTCTGGAAAACGCCTGTGAAAGACGCGTTTGAAGAAAAGAGTGATGCTTTTTATGATCCGTTGCTTACGAAGCGTAGAATTGATCGTTCAGGAATACTGAGTTCCTTGATACCCGGCCCGGTTGCTGAAATAGTAGAGGAAGGTATGTATGCCTTGGTTGTTAACGTTGAAAACGCTGATACTTCACTTTTGGAAATGCTTGAGGACATTGATAAAGACGCTAATGAGTGCTGGGGTTCAAAAAAGAAATAGTATTAAAAAATAATTTTTGAGGCGCCTTGAAAAGGTGCCTTTTTTTCTTGACAATAAATTGCAATCAAAGTATAATATTGAAGTCTATATATAAATTTTGAGGAGGTATTTTCATTGGCTTTTATTTATCCTGAACCGTCTCATACTTTTAATGAATATCTTTTGCTTCCCGGTCTTACTACTAAGGACCACATTCCTGCAAACGTTTCATTGAAAACACCTATTGTTAAGTTCAAAAAAGGCGAGGAGCCTGAACTTTCTATTAATATTCCGTTGGTTTCTGCAGTTATGCAGGCTGTTTCTGACGACGGAATGGCTATCGCACTTGCTAAAGCAGGCGGTATTTCCTTTATTTACGTTTCACAGCCTATCGAGCAGCAAGCAGAGATGGTAAGAAAAGTTAAAAATCATAAATCCGGCTTTGTTGTAAGCCGTTCAAACCTTAAGCCCGATCAGACTCTTAACGATGTTCTGAGACTTAAAGAGGCTAACGGTTATTCTACGGTTGCCGTTACTGATGACGGATCTGCTACCGGTAAACTTCTGGGTATCGTTACCAGCAGAGATTACCGTGTGAGCAGAATGAGCGGAGATGAGAAAATTTCTACGTTCATGACACCACTTGATAAACTCGTTTATGCAAAAGAAGGTGTTTCCCTTAAAGAGGCAAACGATATTATCTGGGAGCACAAAATAAACAGCCTTCCTATTGTTGACGATAATGGCTGTCTCGTTTCTTTCGTATTCAGAAAGGACTACGCACAGCACAAGGAAAATCCTCTTGAGCTTCTCGACGCGAATAAGAGATATATGGTTGGCGCAGGTATCAATACCAGAGACTATATGGAGAGAGTTCCCGCACTTGTAGAGGCAGGCGCAGATGTTCTTTGTATCGACTCCTCTGAGGGATATTCCGAGTGGCAGAAGGATACTCTTGACTGGATAAAGAAAGAGTACAACGGAAAAGTTAAGGTTGGCGCAGGAAACGTAGTAGATGCGGAATCCTTCCGTTACCTTGCAGACGCAGGCGCTGATTTTATTAAGATCGGTATCGGCGGCGGTTCTATTTGTATCACCAGAGAGCAGAAGGGTATCGGCCGCGGACAGGCTACTGCAGTTATTGAGGTTGCCAAGGCTCGTGACGAGTATTACAAGGAGACAGGCGTTTATATTCCTCTTTGTGCAGACGGCGGTATCGTTTACGACTACCACATGACGTTGGCTCTTGCTATGGGCGCTGACTTCATTATGCTTGGCAGATATTTTGCAAGATTTGATGAGAGCCCCACGGCGAAGATTAACCTCAACGGTACATACGTAAAAGAGTACTGGGGAGAGGGCTCAAACAGAGCGAGAAACTGGCAGCGTTACGATATGGGCGGTGCATCCAAGCTTTCATTTGAAGAGGGTGTTGACTCATACGTTCCTTACGCAGGTTCTCTTCGTGACAATCTTGACATCACACTCGGAAAGATCCGTTCTACTATGTGTAACTGCGGTGTTATGAACATTGCCGATTTCCACGAGAATGCGAAGCTCACCATGGTTTCTGCAACAAGTATCGTAGAGGGCGGAGCTCACGACGTTATCCTGAAGGATAATAATTACGTAAAAATTAAATAATAATTGAGTTTATTATTTATATATTAAAATTAACGGCTTGAGTCGAAATGCTGTGGCCTTGAAAAGCATTGTTTTTGGTGCTTTTTCGGGGTTGCGGCATTTCGGTGCAAAAGGACTATTAAAAGGAGAGTTTAAAATGGCAGAAAATGTAACTCATTTGACCAAAAAAGGTTATGATGAATTGGTTGAGCGTCTTGATTACCTTAAGGGTGTAAAGCGTAATGAGATTATTGAGCGTCTCGATATTGCCCGTGGTTTCGGTGACCTTTCCGAGAACTCTGAGTATGACGAAGCAAAGCAGGCTCAGTACGATAATGAAAACGAGATCACGCGTCTTGAGGAAATGCTTAAGAACGTTGAATTCATTGACGAATCCAACAAAAATACCGACGAGGTTCGTATGGGTCTTGTTGTTTCTCTTAAGAACAAAAACACCGGTAAGGTTGCTGACTACTACGTTGTAGGCTCTTCCGAGGCAAATCCTTTTGAGAAAAAGATATCCAACGAGTCACCTTTGGGAAGCGCTCTTCTCGGACAGAAGGTAGGAGCTTCCGTTGAGGTTGCAGCGCCTGCCGGCACTGTGGTTTACGAAATCGTTGAGATTAAGACTCAGGACAATTAATTACTTAAGAAAAGTCAATTAAGGAGGAAAAGGGGAGAATTATGCCCCTTACGACAATAATGGCAGAAGAAATTAAGAACAATAACGGCGCAGAAGAAGCGCCGCAGATGAGCGCCCGTGAGATCAGCGAGCAGATGCAGATCAGACGAAACAAGCTTGTTGACCTTCGTGCAATGGGCCGCGACCCTTACGTGATTACTAAGTTTGACAGAACTCACCTTTCCAGCGAAATTCTTGAAAACTACGACGAGCTTGAAGGAAAAGACGTTGTTATTTCCGGCCGTATGATGCTCAAGAGAGTAATGGGCAAGGCAAGCTTTGCACACGTTCTTGACAGCGCAGGTCAGATTCAGATCTACGTTCAGAGAGATTCTATCGGCGAAGAGGATTACAAGCTTTTCAAGACATACGATATCGGCGATCTTTTGGGAATCAAGGGCTACGTTTTCAAAACTAAGACAGGGGAGACGTCCGTTCACGTAACGGAGCTTACACTCCTTGCAAAGGCTCTCAATCCCTTGCCGGAGAAGAAGCACGGTCTTAAGGACGTTGACACAAGATACAGACAGCGTTACCTTGATATGGTGGTTAACCCTGAGGTTAAAGAGGTTTTCGTAAAGCGTTCCAAGATTATCAGCGAGATCCGCCGTTTCCTTGAATCAAGAGGATATATGGAAGTTGAAACCCCTGTGCTTCACAGCATTGCAGGCGGCGCTGCGGCGAGACCTTTTATTACTCACCACAACACCCTTGACATTGATATGTACCTGAGAATCGCTTTGGAGCTTCACCTGAAGCGCCTTATCGTAGGCGGTTTTGACAAGGTTTACGAGATTGGCAGAGTTTTCAGAAACGAGGGAATGGACACCCGTCACAACCCTGAGTTTACGCTCCTTGAGCTTTACGAAGCATACACTGACTACAACGGCATGATGGACATTACCGAGGCAATGTTCAAGCACGTTGCTAAGGAAGTTCTGGGAACTTTGAAGTTCAACTACGGCGACATTGAAATCGACTTCGAGAAGCCTTTTGCAAGACTTTCCATGAGCGATGCAGTTAAGGCTGAAACAGGCATTGATTTTACTGAGATCACAGACCTTGAAGAGGCACGCGCCCTTGCGAAGAAGCACCACGTTGAATACGAGGAGCGCCACGGCATAGGCGACATTCTCAACCTTTTCTTTGAGGATTTCTGCGAGGCAAAGATCGTGCAGCCTACATTCGTAATGCACCATCCCGTTGAGATTTCACCTCTTGCAAAGAAGCGTCCCGAGGACCCCAGATACACAGAGCGTTTCGAACTCTTTATCATGGGAAGCGAATACGGCAATGCATTCTCCGAGCTTAACGACCCCATTGACCAGCGTGAGCGTTTTGAGCATCAGGCGGCAATGAAGGCGGCTGGCGACGACGAGGCTTGTGACGTGGACGAGGACTTCCTCAATGCACTTGAACTTGGTATGCCTCCTACGGGCGGTCTGGGAATCGGTATTGACAGATTGACTATTTTGCTCACCAATGCTCAGAGCATCAGGGACGTTTTGTTGTTCCCGACGATGAAGCCGTTGGACTAAATGACACCCCGTAAACCCGCATAAACACTGGCTTTTTGAAAAATAAAAATTCACAACTTACGCCAATTTACGCCAACCTTACGCCAAACGATGTAAGTTTAAACAGAAAAGGGTTTGCAATTTGGTTTTTTTAAACAACAAAAAAGAGTCTTGTTTCTTTAATGAAGCAAGGCTCTTTTTCTATACTCAGAGAAAGGAGAAATCAGTATGAAATGCTTATTGTGCTACGAATGGGTAAAACTGCCCCGGAACAATCTGCCTGTGGGCAAGGGCGTGATGGGTACATGGGCAAAACTTGCCGCCCGTGTGGCTTACCGAAAAGGCACCGCCAAATACTGCAGCTATGAAAACGAAGTAAATGCTGGTATGTGGGCCGGTGGTGTTGTTGGACTAAAAAGCATTCTCGGTATCAAGAATCGCACAAAAGCATTAGCGATATTGGATGAGCTCGTCAGACTGGGATTGGTATCATACACGCTTGACGAGAAGACTAAGAAGCTTGAACTGACTCTCCCAGACTGGGTTCATAATTGTGATGGCAGCGAATGTATGTCAAACTCGGTTTACGTTACCGAGGGCTATGGTTTTCTGTGCATTCCCCGCAACATAACAAAGCGATTGGTAGAACAAAATTCTTCGTTTGAAGAATCGGATGCGTGGTTGGATTTATGGTGTCATACGGTACACTGTGACTTCAGTAACGCTTTTTCTTTTGCAGCTCCTGCGGTTCAGTATGGCAAGGAAGGCTCCATACTCACTTTGGAAACCTTGGGTAAACGCTGGAACTGGGAGAAAACCAAGGTCTGGCGCTTTATGCGAAAGCATCGAGATACATTTGTCCTTCGCCGCCTTCCAGGTTCTTTCGGCTGTGTTATCTTTAACGCTCAGTATCCGGACGATCAGGAGTATTCTGTGCCTGAGTCTGATGAAGTTATACGTATTTGGAACGAAATGCGTGGAACTGAGACAAATACGCATATTATCAGAAAACCGTCACGCTTTGTCGCTCGAATTAGCCGTATTTTCCTAGACTCACTTGAAAAATATCAGGATTTTTATTTTCAGAAAAGTCGCGTTGCACTTTTTGCCCCTATAATACGCGCGTATCTTTCTCACTCGAATTGTAAGAATATATATGACTGCAGGAGTAGTAATTGTATACCTCCGCCTTCTGCCAAATCTCAATCCGTCGTAGATCTGACACAAATCATGCGAGGGTGTTTTGTGTTTGGATAATGGCCCTCATCGTGCAGTCGTATTTTGATGTTCTTACAATTCGGGTGTTTTTTGAAAAACAAAACTAACGGGAACATCATTAATAATATAATTTA